>JAAZAH010000009.1 GCA_012514415.1 Sandaracinaceae bacterium | reverse complement strand
TTGGGCTCCGTCACTGTCAAGCCGCTCGTCCTTCGGCCCATCCTTCGACTCAAGCTGTCGCTCGCTCTCGGGAGGCCCGTCATGCACCGATTCCGCGTGATTTTCAAGTTCTCCGCGCGTTTCGCCCTCCTCGCTTGGGCCCCCGCGCTCATCGGGCGCAGTCTGCTGCGCAACCTGCCGCTCGATATGAATCGGGCTCTTGGGATCGGCCTGATAGATCGAGATGAGCCGCATCTTCCCCATCTCTAGAATGGCGAGAAAGCTGACGACGAGCTCATAGGTCGTGGTGATCTCGGCGAAGAGCTCATCGAAGAGGATGCGCTTTTTTGTTTCGAGCAGATCGAGGAGCTCCGTGATCCGCTCTTGAATCGTGATGCGTTCGGCATCGATCTCGAAGCTGAGTTCCCCCGCCACGCGCTCGGCCACCGCTTGGAAGGCATCGAGGAGTTTGAAGAGCGAGACCGGCGCGAGCGGCGGCTCACCCTCGGCGATGGGCGCTTCGCGGCTCCCGCGCGGGAAGACATCCCGCCCCGCAAGACCCCGCGAAGAGAGCTCCTCGGCGACCTGTTTGTACTTCTGATATTCGAGGAGGCGACGAATCAGCTCTTCGCGCGGGTCCATCCCATCGTCCTCATCGACCTCCTCTTCGACCGGCGGTTTCGGGAGCAGGCTCTTGCTCTTGATGTGTGCGAGCGTCGCCGCCATCACGAGATATTCCGCCGCTACGTCGAGGTTCAGCCGCTGCATCATCCCGAGGTACTCAACGTATTTCGTCGTGACAAACGCGATGGGCAGATCGAGGATGTCGAGCGCGTGCGTCTGAATCAGATGGAGGAGCAGATCGAGCGGCCCCTCGAAATTGGGAAGCTCGAGCCGAAAATTCGGATCGAGCGGGATGGGTTCTTCATTGGCCATCAGAGCGCGCGCCTTCCGGTGCGGGGCTCAGCATAGGGCGAAGCGCGAAAGAAGTAAAAGCCTCAACCGCGCGCTTCGACAAGCTCTCGCAATTTTTCGATGACGGCGTCGACGTGACCCTTGACGCGCACTTTCGGGAAATGCGCCGCGACCTTATTGTCTGGGTCGAGGATCACGGTCGAGCGGATGATGCCCATCGAACGCTTGCCATAAAGAACCTTTTCTCCAAAGGCGCCATAGGCTTCGATCATTTTTGCATCGGGATCGCTCAATAATCGGAAATTCAAACCGTGTTTCTCGATGAACTTTTCGTGGGATGCGATGGAATCACGGCTGATGCCATAGACCTCGGCGCCGAGCGCTTCGATCTCCGCCTGCGCGTCTCGGAAATTATGCGCCTCTGTTGTACAGCCGGGCGTGTTGTCTCGCGGATAGAAATAGAGAATGGTCCATTTTCCAGCGAGATCCGCGAGAGAGATCGTCCCGCCGCCGCTGGCTTCGAGCTTGAACGCTTTGGGCTTTTTTCCGATCGTGAGGCTCATCTGAGGGGCTTTCTCCGTAAATTCTAAAGTTTAACCTAAATTAATCACTCGTTCGAGAGAAACGCTTTTTTCGCGAAGGCGCTGCTTCGAGCATGAAGAGGAGATGCGCCTTCAGAAAAAACGCGTAGAATCAGCTCTGAAACGGATCGACTTGAGGTGAAGCGCACTCAACCTACCAGCTCGCGATGAAAAATCGACTGACATGGATGGTGCTGGCAATTTGTGCAGCTCTTTGGGCCTGCATGACGCCGCTTTCCGTCGCGGCTCAGGCCATCCCCGCTCCGGCACTTCGGGAAGTTCGCGAGCTGGTCGAGGATTATGAGCTTCGCGCGGGCCTCGAAGCCATCACGAAGCTGAGTCATGAGCTCCGGGGAGGGAAGCTTCGCGGTGCCGATCTCGCCGAAGCGCGATTTTTGCGAGCGATCACCGCAGCCGATCTCCTTCTCCTTTCGGGTTATGCCGAGTGGGAGAATATCGAAGGGCGTCTCGCTCGCGCGCTTGGCGTGCCGCGAGCCGACTTGGTCCCCTCGGTCGACCGCGCCCTTGAAGAGTCGCGCCTCGGGCGGTTTATCCCGCTCGTGGACGACGCGCGCGCCGCCCTTGCAGCGCGCTACGCCGGGGCTTCTCCTGCTCGGATTGGCTCGCGCACGGACCTTGTCTATCTGGACCGCGTAAGCGCGATCCTCACGGCGCTGCCGAGACCCGATGCGCTCGCACCTCTCGGGACCGATCCCTGCGTCGACGGCGAGTGCGAAACCCGCCTTCTCCAATACTCCGAGGCGTCTCGGCGTGCGTACTCCGCGCTCGAGCGCGCTCTCTCTTCGATCACGCGGCTTGTCCACGCGAGCGATTTTGGGGATCCTTTTGCGCGTGCGGCGGAAGAGGGGCTCCACCACCTCTCCAAGCGGCTCCTCGGTACGGCCATCGAGCTTCGGCCTTCTTTGCCCGAAGACGTGGGACCCATCGAGGGGGATGGTGATTTCGACACGCTCGTTGCGGTACAAGAAGATGGGATCGTGGTTCAATCGAAAGCGCGCGTTCGCCTCGACCCGCGTGGACTCGCGCTTCCCAATGACGGCGCCTGCGGGAGCCGTCATTTCATCCGTCGCGGCGAACGGATGCAGAAGGAGCTCGTTGAAACTCTGCGGCAGAGCCGCTCGGGCTGCGGCAATCGCGTCGTGATCTCGGCCTCGGATGAGCTTGAGGTCGAGGATTTCTTTTCGGCCATCCGGAGCGTTCGGCGCGCCGGGTCGACCCTGATCGGTGTCGCTGGAAGAAAGCAGGATGGAGAGGTCGGCGTGCGTGAGTTCGCCGTCGTCCAAGGGCGAAAGCCGAGCGTTCCCCTGCTCACAATCGAGCCCGAATCCATCACCTATACCGTGGCGGCGAAACGGCGGGTGCTCTCGCTTTCTCCGGCCGATATGGGCGCGGCAAATGAAGCGCTCCCCGAGCACGCGCGGATCGAGCGCCTCGCCGAAGAGATCGAGGGCGAGAATCGGTCCGAGGGTGAGCCCGAGCCGCTCATCATCCGGGCGAGCGATCGAGTGAACTTCGAGCAACTCCGCATTGCGCTTCGGCTTGAACGTGCCCGCATCGCGCTCTGGGTGCGCTGATGTCGGGGCGGGTCTTCGTCGTCGGGGACATTCACGGATGTCTCGAGGAATTTGATGAGCTTCTTAGGCTCATCCAATTCGATGCTGGGAGCGATCGGCTGATCTTGGCGGGCGATCTCGTGGCCAAAGGCCCGGATACGACCGGGGTCATTCGGCGCGCAATGGAACTCGGCGCCCTCAGCGTCCGGGGCAACCACGAGGAGCGCGTGCTCTCCTATCTCAGCGGCAAGCGGCGCCTGGATGGGAGCGAACACGCGAATATCGCGAAAAAACTCGAAGAGGACGAGCGAGACTATCTGGAACGGACACCCCTTTATCTCCGTGTTCCGGAGAAAAACCTGCTCGTTGTCCACGCCGGCATCGACCCTTCCCGTCCGCTCGAGGAGCAGGATCCGAGCGTACTTCTCAATGTTCGCGGGGTCAAAAACGATGGCACTCCGACCATGCGCGCTCAGGAGGGCTTGCCCTGGGCCTCACTTTATCGGGGCGATGAACTGATCGTCTTCGGGCACGACGCCATCCGCGGACTCCAGCTCCGCGAACACTCCATCGGTCTCGACAGCGGTTGCGTCTACGGGGGCGAGCTGAGCGCGCTCGAGGTCGGAGCTCGACGCCTCTACTCGGTCCCGGCAAAAGAGATCTATTCGCGTCCGCTCAATCGCCGTTCCATAGTGCGCTTGCCCGTCTGCCGTGATGATGAGCTTCGCGAGGGGCGCATCTTTACGGTGCAGATCGGCGTCGATCTCAACGGAAATCCAGAGCAGGCGCTCATCTTGAGGGATTCACAGGGCATGGCGCATGCCTATCGGAATCGATGCAAACACCTTCCCATCCCGCTCGATCTCGGCTCCGGGGCACCGACGCTGAGCGACGATGGGACGATCGTGTGCGTTGCGCACGGGGCGCGCTACCGCGCCGAGGACGGCCATTGCATCAGCGGACCCTGTCAAGGCGAGTGGCTCGAGCCCCTCCGACTACGAAAAGAGGGCGATGCCCTCGTGCTCCACCTCGAAGCGAGCGATACGACCTCGTGAATCACGCGTGTGGCAGGCGCGGGCGTTCTGCCGAGGAGCCCGCGGTCCCGTCGCCGTCGCCCTGAGGTTGGGCGCTCCGTGGGGTCGAGGACGCGCGCCTAGGAACGAAAGGCTGCAGGACAGGAGCGCGGGTGGAGCTTCGCCCAAGGAACGTCCTCGCAGTTCGGAACGAGCTCTGGCCGGGCCGTAAGCACCTCGGCGCCGTCGCGAGTCACGAGGATGGTGTGCTCGAACTGGGCCGAAAGGCTTCGATCGGCCGTCACAGCGGTCCAGCCATCGCTCAAGAGCTCGGTCGCGTAGTGGCCGAGGTTGATCATGGGCTCGATGGTAAAGACCATGCCGGCCTTGAGGCGTTTTCCGGTGCCAGCGCGGCCATAATGGGGAATCTGCGGATCGGTATGAAAGACCCGCCCCACGCCGTGACCGACATAATCGCGGACGACGGAGCAGCCGGCTTTTTCGGCGACTTCTTGGATGGCGGCGCCGATGTCACCGACGCGCGCGCCGTGCTTGACGACCGAGATCCCGACCTCGAGGCACTCGCGCGTCACCTCGACCAAGTGGATGGCTTCCTCGCTCGGCTTTCCGACGTAGAAGGTGACGCTCGTGTCGCCATAATAGCCGCCCTTGGCGGGATAGAGCGTGGTCACGTCGACGTTAACGATATCGCCGTCCTTCAGCTCGCGATCTTCGGGGATGCCGTGGCAGACGACCTCGTTGACCGAGGTACAAACGCTCTTCGGAAAGCCTTTATAATTGAGCGGCGCCGGATAGGCGGAGCGGTCGACGATGAAGTTGTGGACGAAGCGATCGATTTCGTTCGTCGTGATTCCCGGGCGGATGATCGAGCCAACCGCGACGAGGCATTCGGCCGCCATCTGGCAGGATTCCCTCATCCGCTCGATCATCGTCGCCGTCATGATTTCGGCCAAAATTTCACCTCTTGAATGCTTGGCGTAGCCCTTCTCGCTGGGCGGTGCAAATCTCGCCGAGGGGTTTTGCATGGGGGCGAGAACAAATTTATTCTTCAACGGTGTCGATCGATGGCAGGGATCTTGTCTTCTTCGATGGGAGCTGCGGGCTCTGCCATCACGCCGTAATCTATTGCGTAAAGCGCGATATGGACGGAAGTCGTTTTCTTTACGCGCCGCTCTATGGCGAGACCTTCCAAGCGCAGGTGGACGAGAGCGCGAGAGCGCGGCTCCCGGACAGCGTGGTGGTCTTGACGGCGTCGGGCGAACTCCTCGTCGAATCGGACGCGACGGCGCATCTTCTTGCCCGCCTCGGTGGTCGCGATCGCATCTTGGGGGGACTTCTCCGCGCGATTCCCCGCTTCATTCGCGATCTCGGTTATCGCTTCGTCGCTCGCGTGCGGCGATCGATCTTCAAGAAGCCTGAGGAAATCTGCCCACTTCTACCGCCCGAACTCCGCACGCGCTTTCTCCCCTGAGGGCGCGGATCGGCGCCTCGGATGATTCGGTGTTGACGAATTGAAGGTTTGCTTCTATCTAAGGGCCAACGAATTTGCCTGCAAAACGCAGCGAAGGTGAGAGATGTCGAAGAGCTATGTCAACGTCGCGATGACGGAAGAAGAGGCGAAGATCGTCGCCGAGCGTGATGATAAATGGACGGGGCCGAAGCTCATCGCCCTCTCCTTCGTCACCATCGCCATCGCGTTCCTGATTCTTTGGTCGGCTGCTTGGCGCAAGATCGGCCCGAGCTTTGATGGCGACGTGCCGCTCATCAACTACCTCGATCATACGGCGCCCGAGCGCTGATCACGCGAGCGGGCGCTGCGCGTGAGCGCACCTTAAATAAGAAAAGGCCTTACGGGGGCGACCGTAAGGCCTTTGGTGTTTGGAGAGAGCGAGGGGGCGACCTCACTGTCTCCAAGAATGCAGCCGGGAGGAAAATCAGCTGCATTCTGAAACTTGGTTCAGTATAGAGCCGTTCGCGAAGATCGCGAACTTTCTGAGAAGTATTTCAGAAACTCAATCAAAATCAAAGTCGAGCTCGCTCTCTTCGTCCATCGCGATCGAGTCGTCTCGGCCGGGGTTGAAGCTTGCTTCGGCATAGAGATCGTCAAGCGACCAGCCGGCTTTGCGGCTATCGCGGAGGACTTCGCGCTCGAACTCGGCTAGATCACGGTAGGATTGAGGGCTGTAAATCGACATCGTTCGTTCCTTCGTCCTATGTGGTGCCAGTGTGCACCTTGTCCGACATTGTGCGAACAGTATCCGCTCTCGGAGCACATGGCAAAAAAGACGCACAAAATCTTTCTTTCGGCCTTAGATGAAGGGCCGAACACCAAATCAGCGATTGGACGTTGATCGATGGGCGCTCCCTTGGTAGACGAATCACGCATGGGTCGAGTCGTAGCGATAGCCAACCAGAAGGGCGGGGTCGGAAAGACCACGACCGCCGTCAACCTCGCGGCAAGTCTGGTGGTGGCCGAACAGCGCGTTCTGGTGGTCGATCTCGATCCGCAATCGAATGCGACGACGGGCCTTGGGGTGACGCCAGGAAGCGTCGAGCGCGGCAGCTATGAGCTCCTCCTCGGCGACGCTTCACTTCGCGAGATTCGCCTCGGAACCGAACTCGAAGGTCTCGATCTTGTGCCGGCCACTCGCGATTTGGTAGCGATTGAGCGCGAGCTCATCGACGAGCCGGATGCGGCGCAGCGGCTGCGCTTCGGCATCGAAAGCGTGCGCGCGGAGTATGATTTCATCGTGCTCGACTGCCCCCCTTCCCTCGGCACGTTGACGATCAACGCGCTCGCCGCGGCCGATCTTGTGATCGTCCCGCTTCAGTGCGAATATTATGCGCTCGAGGGGCTTAGCCAGCTCGTCGATACGGTTGAGCGTGTGCGCGCCTCGCTGAACCCTTCGCTCTATATTCACGGCGTCTTGCTGACGATGTTCGACGCGCGGAATAACCTCGCCAATGAGGTGGCGGATGAAGTCCGGCGACATTTCCATGTCTATCGCACGATCATCCCGAGGAATGTGCGGCTGGCCGAGGCGCCGTCTTATGGCAAGCCCGTCATCCTTTATGATGCGGCGTCTCGCGGCTCGTATGGCTACCTGAATTTTGCGCGTGAGCTCCTCGACGGGCTCGAGGCGGCTTGAGGGGCGGATGAGTAAACAAGAGCCCAGCGCCCCGAAACGGCGCCTCGGTCGTGGACTCGACGGACTTTTGCCCGCGGCGAGCCCACGTGGTGCGTCGACGGCCGAGAGCGTGGCGCGCATTGAGGAGCTTCATCGGAATCGCAAACAGCCCAGGCGACGT
>JAAZAH010000058.1 GCA_012514415.1 Sandaracinaceae bacterium | reverse complement strand
TGACATCCTTATCGCCGAAACGCGAGTCGTAAAGGCGCTGGACAGTATCGTAGACGTAGAGGCCATCTTGGGCCTTGGTCGTGCTTCGGATCTGCCAGCGAATCAGGCGCATCCCAAAGGCTTTGGAGACGGCTTCGGCGAGCTCCGTCTTGCCCGTTCCGGGCTCACCGCGCACCAAAAGAGGCTTCTCGAGCGCGATCGCGCAGTTGACGGAAGCTTCGAGTGAATCGTTGGTGAGGTATCGGTCGGTGCCTGTGAAACGCTTAAATTCGGTCATCGTCTTGCTAAATCGAGGGGATGCGCGAATGCGCAAAGGGATGGATCCTTATCACGGCTTGGCAGGTCGGACCATCCGAGCCTCTTCGCGCCGCAAAATCTCCCCGAGATAGCGAAGGCCGTCGGTTTCTAGGTGAAAGAGCGAAGCAGATGCGGGGCGGTAGCCATTCCCCGAAAAATACGGTTCCCCGGCGATCGGCCCGACTGTCCAGCGTCCGGGACCGGAGGCGGCGGCGGGGAAGGCAAAAATCCCTTCGGCCTCAGCGCCGATCGGGGTTCGTGCGTCATTTGCGCCACCTTCGGCGGCCCAGGCAAAGAGCGCGAGCGGCCGGGATGTATGCTTTTTTCCGCGGGCGATGCGCTCTTTGAGATCGCTGCTGCGATATCCGCAGGCATCATCGTTGTAGGCAAAACGGCCATCGGGCGCTCCGGGGACGACAACGACGGCCCGCTCTGCGGCGATCACCGCGTGCAGCCTTCGCCCATCGAGGAGCCGTTTGCGCGCCTCTTCATCGAGTGAGCCGATGGCGCGATCGAGCTCCTTCAGCGAATCGTCGCCGCCCGGAATCAGGAGGAGAGGGGGGCCGATCGCGAGGACTGCCTCGAGCAGCTGTTGAATTTCGCGTCGCTCTCGACCGAGGCTGCCAAGGAGAAGAAGGAGATCGACTCGCTCCTCTCGTACGCTCTCGCCCATCTCATCGAGCGCGTGACCGGGTGCTCCGCGGAATGCGGCGATCCGAAGTGGAGCCGACCCGAAGTGCGCAAGGCGCTCTTCGATCTCGATCCTGCGCCCGCCCTTCGTCTCGAGCGTTCGCGGAGTTTCGCCGCTTTCAAGGAGGCAGGCGCGGTAGGGGCGTGCGCCCTCACGCGCGGGGACGCCGCCACAGCCGCCGCATCCCGCGAAAAGACTCGCCGAGAAGAGAAGCAGAAAGACCCGCGATCGCATAATCGCGGGTCTAACAGGCTTCGGACCGAAAGGCATCGAAAAATCCGCGCGCTCAAGGCCCGGTTGCCGAAGCGCCATGGCCGAATGTTTGGGCGCCTTCGCGCGCTCAGGATACGCTTGCGAGAAGCTCCCTCATCCGCGCCCAGCTATCGGCGTCGGCGTGGGCATCGTAAGCCAGCGGCAGCCCGTATTTCTTTCCTCGTTCCGTCGCGGCCTTATTTGTGAAGGCGTGCGTGACGTTCGGATAGACGACGAGATCGACCTCGGCACCCGCGTCCTGCAGATCCTTTTTGAAAGGCTCGTAGGAGGCTTCGGGGATCATCGGATCGTCTGCGCCGGCGAGTGCGAGCACTTTCGCCTTCACCTCGCCCTTCTTCGCTGGGGCGCCGAGCTCGAGCGTTCCCGGGTGGAACGCGATCGCCGCGCGAAACTCCAGCCCGCGTCGCGCCGCAAAGATCGCGACGGCGCCGCCGAAGCAATAGCCGACGATCGAGATCTTTTGACCGTCGACTTCCTCGCGCTGCCGAACGGCCGCGAGGGCCGAAGTGAGCTTGGCTTCAAGGGCATCGGGGTCGGCGAGCGCCTCGTTCATCATCTTGCTCGCCTCATCGGGCTCCTCCGTATATTTCCCTTCGCCGAACATATCGACGGCAAAAGCGAGGTATCCGAGCTCGGCAAGGGCGCGCGCCTTTTCTCGGATGTGTTCGGAGATGCCCCACCATTCGTGGACGATGAGGACGGCCGGGCGCCGCCCTTTGACTGAATCATCCCAAGCCACGAAGCCCTTGAGGGCCACATCGCCTGCCTTATATTCGATGGAATCGGTTCGAATCACCATAATTCTCCACGCATTGATGGGTGTGTCGATGGACGTTGAAGGGCAGCATACGCCATGAATGACCCTAGGGGGTAATGGAGGCGGTGGATTTTTCGTATCCCCACCCGCCGGCTTTCGCCGACTGCCGACTCCCTTGTTCTTACGGATCGCCCCGCGCAGCCTTGACTCAGGCGATCCCCTCCTCAATAGTACGCGCCCCGACGCGCCGGGCCTTATAATTGGCAAATGACCCCTGCATTCATCCTCGATATTCGCGAATTGGACTCCGAGGGACGTGATTTTTCGTTCCCCGTCGTTCGCTCGTGGCTGAAAGCGCAGCTTGCCGATACGGAATATCGTTTCGACGACGAACGATCCGAGGGCGATCTCAAGGCGCACATCATGCGGACCCAAGACGAGCTCATCCTCAGGAGCACGATTCGCACGGGCATCACGACCGACTGCCATCGCTGCGCCGAGGACGTCTTTCTGCCGATTTATACGGAGATGACGACGCTCTTTTTGC
>JAAZAH010000438.1 GCA_012514415.1 Sandaracinaceae bacterium | reverse complement strand
TACGTGCCTTATTTTCGATCGCGGCGCTGATGGTATGATCGAGCATCGGTAGGGCGAAGAGCTCCCAGTTTCGGAAGCCGGGGGGATTGACGGCGTGGACGATGAGCGATGCACCTTCGGCGGCGCGGAGGACATCCGATTCGATGAGCGCGTCGCCATGGACCCACTGAACGGTTTGGTCGTCGAAGAGCGCTTTGGCGCGGGCCGGATCGCGATGAAGTCCGACGACGCGATATCCACGGCGCTGGAGCGCGCCTGCGAGCTCGGAACCAATGGCGCCCGTCGCGCCGAGGATGAGTGCTTTCTTTTCCATTCTTCTCTCCATAGAGGGAACCCCTTTGGCGGGGCCGCTTCCTAAGAAAAGAGTGGGGTCTCGAAGGTCATACGTAAATCAAACTTTCTTTATAGTTCCCATACAAGAATAAGAGAAGATGAAGGCAAAATTCCCCGCGTGTTATGCAAATTTCGTATGCTTTAGTGTGAAGTCCTATGAATCTGCATGAATCGATCGATTGGCAGCTTTATCGAAGCCTTCTTGCTGTTCTTGAGGAAGGTTCGCTTTCATCGGCAGCCCGAAGGCTGGGACTGACGCAGCCTACTCTCTCACGGCATATCGCGAGCCTTGAGGAATCCTTGGGCCAGCCGCTCTTCATACGGAGCCGCAGCGGGGCGACGCCCGCCGACGCCGCGATCCGGCTCCTTCCCTTCCTCAAGGAGATGGAGGGACTCGATGGAGCGATCGTCCGCGCGGCATCCGCCTCCGCATCGGAGGCCATCGAGGGGAGGGTGCGCATCAGCACAAGCGAGGTCGTTGGCACCGAGTTCATGCCCGCAATCCTTCGCGATCTTGGAAGGCGCCATCCGAGGCTGAGGTTCGAGCTCTCGATCTCCAATCGCGTCCAGGACCTCTCACGCCACGAGGCCGATATCGCCGTGCGCATGGTAAAGCCGAGGGAGCCCTCGCTCATCGCAAAACGTCTCGGCGAAATCCGTTTTGGATTCTTTGCGCATCGCGCCTATCTCGCCGGAAAATGTCGTCCCATACGGCTCAGCGATCTCGAGGCCTTCGATCTCATCGGATACGATCGGCTCACTCCCGAGCTTCGTTCGCTTCTGAGCCGCCTTTCACCCGAGCTGCGCGGCTTTGCTTTTCGCTATCGCGCGAGCTCCGACACGGCCCAGCTCGCCATGATCCGCGCCGGGCTCGGCATCGGCATCTGTCAAAAGAAAATCGGGGAAACCGAAAGGGATCTGGTGCATCTGCTTCCGCGATCGTTTTCTCCGCGACTTGAGGTCTACCTCGTGATGCACGAAGAGCTCCGGCGCCTTGGCCGCATTCGAGCGGTCTTTGACGGAATCGCCGAAGGGATGCGCCCATTTCTCGAGTCTCGTTGACCCTTCGCATGCATCGGGGTTGCGAAGCTGGCGGCTTCGGTGCAAATCGCACCATTGATGACGCGCGTACGATTACAAAAGGCCATCGCTCAGGCGGGGCACGCCTCGAGGCGTAAGGCGGAAGAGCTGATTCTCGCGGGGAGGGTGCGCGTCAATGGCGTCATCGTGCGCGAGCTCGGCGTTCAAGTCGATCCGCGCCGCGATCGCATCGAGCTCGACGGTCGGCGCGTCGTCCCGCAAAAGCCTGTCTACTATCTTGTGCACAAGCCGCGCGGGATGATCACGACGATGACTGATCCGGAGGGGCGCCCCACGATTCAGGATGTCCTCAAGAAGATTCCGGAGCGGGTGTTCCCTGTCGGGAGGCTCGATTTTCATACGAGCGGCGTGATCCTCGCAACGAACGATGGGGAGATGGCCGAGGCGCTCAGCCATCCGCGATCGCGAGTAAAGAAGGTCTACATCGCCAAATTCACCGGCCACCTCAACGATGAAGAGCTCGCGATGCTCCGGAACGGCGTCACGCTCGATGATGGCTACGTCACGCGTCCGGCCGATGTCTATGTGGATCGGGTAGAGCGTGATGTGACCTGGCTCCGCATCGGCATCACCGAGGGAAAGAATCGACAGATTCACCGCATGGCGGAGGCGATCGGTAAGAAGGTCTTTAGGCTCGCACGTCTCGAATACGCCGGACTCACGGCCGAGGGGTTGAAGCCGGGTGAGTTCCGCCCGCTCTTCACAAAGGAAATTGACGCGCTGAAGAAGAGTTATTTCAACCCACATCGGCGCTGGAAGGCGAATCGCCGCGCGGAAGAGAGGCGCGCGCTCCTCGAGGGCGCCCCGATCGATGAGCATTTCGAGTTTGGTGGCGATCTCGATGAGGAGGACGCGGCGGCTTTCGAAGAGACCTTTGGACGCGGCGGCGCGGAATTTGAGCCGAGGGAGGACTGGGGCGACGCCGAGCGATCCGCGCGCCCTTCGGCGAGAGGGCGTCGAGGGGGACACGCGGAAGAAGAGGGCCAAGTCGGTGCGGAAGGCGGGCGCGGGCGGCGTGGTCGTGGCGGAGCGCGAGCGATCGAGGGATCGGAAGGCGGGCGCGGAAGGCGGGCGCGCGCGGATCGCTTCGCCGAGCGCGGCGATCGCAAAAAGTCGCCGGATGGCGGGAGAACGGACCTCCGAAAACCTCCGCATCGCGACGAAGCGCAAAAAAAGAAGCGCCGATAGTTCGTCGCGGCTTGACAGATCGACCGGATGGGTTAGATTCCCCTCACCCTGACGCGGGGTGGAGCAGCATGGTAGCTCGTCGGGCTCATAACCCGAAGGTCGTCGGTTCAAATCCGGCCCCCGCAACCAAGTCGAAGACGCCGGTTCACAAAGTGAGCCGGCGTTTTTTTATGTTTGCGGCGCGGGCTTAGGAGGAGGGCCCTTCTTCGCTCTTGGACGGCGAACGCGCTCCCCAAATGAAACGCGGCCGCTCCGGAATCCTCTGTGTTCGGAGACCTCTCGGAATGTGCCCCATCCCGCTTGGACCCGCCGCCGGCGCGGTGTAGAGGTTAGGCCATGAAGATTTCGGAACAGGTGGTTGTCGTGACCGGCGCAGGCCGGGGGCTTGGTCTTTCGATTGCGCGCGCTTTTCTCGGCGAGGGGGCGCGCGTGGTGCTCAACTTCCGCAAATCGCGCGAGGCTGCGGAAAAGCTCGTCGAAGAATTTGGGAAGGATCGCGCGCTCGCGGCTGCGGGTGATGTCACGATCCGCGAGGAGGTCGATCGCGTCTTCGAAGCGGCCCGCGCCCATTTCGGTCACCCCATCACGACTGTCGTCAATAACGCGCTCCCCGATTTCTCGTTCAACGGCGATGCGCGCTCCAAGGCGGATGCGATCACGTGGGAGGAGATGGATTCGCAACTCGGCGGTCTCCGCGCGACGCTCAATACGAGCCAAGCGGCGCTCGCTGGGATGCGCGAGGTGGGCTTCGGGCGAATCATCAACGTCGGCACCAACCTTTTCCAAAACCCGGTTGTTCCCTATCACGACTATACCGCGGCGAAGGCGGCGCTCCTTTCGCTCACGCGTACGATGGCCGTCGATCTCGGCCCCCTCGGCATCACGGTGAATATGGTCTCGGGGGGGCTTCTCCGGACGAGCGATGCGAGCGCGGCGACGCCCGAGGCGGTCTTCGATCTCATCGCCGAGAGCACGCCCCTTCGCCGCGTCACGACGCCCGAGGAATTCGCCGATGCAATGCTCTTCTTTGCCTCACCGTGGTCACGCGCCGTCACGGGGCAGAACCTCGTCGTCGACGGGGGGCTAGTGAAGGATTGACTGCGCAGGAGCGCGAGGCGTCGCTCGGATGTTTTCGTCAAGAGAGCCTGACGATCTTGCGCTCCCACGGCTTCAAAAAAGTAAAGCCGGGTTGACCAATGCTCTGCGCTCTCTCGGAGCGAATCGGGCGCCTCTTTCGAGCGCGCCCGAATCCGAGAAGAATTCGCAACAAATAGTCAGGCAAAATTGACTATCTGAGAGTTTCTTTGTTTCGGTGTAGTCAAGCTTTCTTGACTAATGAAAATCCCTCGAGCGCTTTTTTGCCGAGCTTACATCGAGGCGTGGCCTCTCGAGTCGCTCAACAATG
>JAAZAH010000057.1 GCA_012514415.1 Sandaracinaceae bacterium | reverse complement strand
GGCCGCCACGGGAATAAGGGCGTCGTCAGCCGCATCCTCCCCGAGGAAGACCTCCCCTATCTCCCGGACGGTACGCCCGTTGACATCGTGCTCAACCCGCTCGGTGTCCCCTCGCGTATGAACGTCGGGCAGATCCTCGAGTGTCATCTTGGCTGGGCCGGCTATTTGCTCGGACAACAGATCGCCGAGATGGCCGAGAAGAAGGCGGCAGCGAAGGAAATCCGCGATCGCCTCCTCGAGCTCTACGATTCGCCGGTATCGCAAAAGGCGATCCAGGCGATCTCGGACGATGACGTGGTTCAGTTCGCCAAGGACCTGAAGAACGGCCTCCACCTTGCCAGCCCCGTCTTTGATGGCGCGAGCGAAGAGGAGATTCGGGCCCTGCTTAAAAAGGCGGGGGTCCAAGAGAACGGCCAGACGGTGCTCTTCGATGGACGCACCGGCGAGGCCTTCCACGAGGACGTGACGGTGGGCATCATGTACATGCTCAAGCTCCACCATCTCGTCGACGATAAGATCCACGCGCGGAGCATCGGCCCCTACTCGCTCGTCACCCAGCAGCCGCTTGGCGGTAAGGCCCAGTTCGGTGGCCAGCGTCTCGGTGAGATGGAGGTTTGGGCGATGGAGGCTTATGGTGCTGCGCATGCGCTCCAAGAATTCCTGACCGTGAAGTCCGACGACGTTCAGGGCCGGACGCGCATGTATGAGTCCATCGTCAAGGGCGACTATGTCCTCGACGCCGGGCTCCCCGAGAGCTTCAACGTTCTCATGAAAGAGCTTCAGGCCCTGTGCTTGAACGTCGAACTTATTGAGTCGGATCGTTTTGGCGGGCGCATCAGCGATGACCCCGTCGCGGCAGAGGAGTGATTAGAACATGAAGGATATCTTCAGCTTTTTCGAAAAGCCCAAGGACCCGCTCTCCTTCTCCGCGATCCGCATCTCGCTCGCGTCCTCGGAGAAGATCCGCGAGTGGTCTCACGGCGAGGTCAAGAAGCCCGAGACCATTAACTACCGGACGTTCAAGCCCGAGCGTGATGGCCTCTTCTGCGCGAAGATCTTCGGGCCCGTCAAGGATTACGAGTGCATCTGCGGCAAATATAAGCGCATGAAGCATCGCGGCATCGTCTGCGAGAAATGCGGCGTCGAGGTGATCCAGTCGAAGGTTCGGCGGGAGCGCCTCGCGCATATCACGCTCGCGACGCCCGTGGCGCATATCTGGTTCCTCAAGAGCCTTCCGAGCCGCATCGGCGCGATGCTTGACATCACGCTCAAGGAGCTCGAGCGGGTTCTCTATTGCGAGAGCTACGTCGTTCTCGATGAGAAGGAGACGCCGCTCACCCGCGGGGAGATCCTCTCGGAGGAGCGTTATCAGGAGCTCGTCGATGAACTCGGCGACGACGCCTTCGAGGCGAGCATGGGCGGCGAGGCTGTCCTTGAGCTCCTCCGCGATATCGATGTGCACGCGCTCGCTGAGCAGCTGCGCATCGACCTCAAGGAGGCGACGAGCGAGGCGAAGCGAAAGAAGATCGCCAAACGCCTCAAGATCGTCGAGGCCTTCCGTGATTCGGGGAACCGCCCCGAGTGGATGATGCTCACGGTGATCCCGGTGCTTCCGCCCGATCTCCGTCCACTCGTCCCGCTCGATGGCGGCCGCTTTGCGACCTCCGACCTGAATGATCTCTATCGACGCGTCATCAACCGGAACAACCGGCTGAAGCGCCTCATCGAGCTGAACGCTCCCGAGATCATCATCCGGAACGAGCGCCGCATGCTCCAAGAGGCGGTCGACGCGCTCTTCGATAACGGCCGCCGCGGAAAGACCATCACCGGTCCGAACAAGCGCCCGCTCAAGAGCCTTAGCGATATGCTGAAGGGTAAGCAGGGGCGTTTCCGTCAGAACCTCCTCGGTAAGCGCGTCGACTATTCGGGGCGCTCCGTCATCGTTGTCGGGCCGAACCTCCGCCTCCATCAGGTGGGTCTCCCGAAGAAGATGGCCCTCGAGCTCTTCAAGCCCTTCATCTACTCGAAGCTCGAAGAGCGCGGCTACGTCACGACGATCAAGAGCGCGAAGAAGCTTGTTGAGCGCGAGAAGCCCGAGGTCTGGGATATCCTCGATG
>JAAZAH010000056.1 GCA_012514415.1 Sandaracinaceae bacterium | reverse complement strand
CTGAACGCATTCGAGCCCGTCATCTTTGCCTCGCTCGAGCGCTCCATCCGGCATCTCGGTGCGGCGCATGTCACCCTCGCCGAGAACTGCATCGACGGAATCACCGCCGATGAGAACGCGCTACGCGATCGCGTCGAGCACTCGATCGGCATCGTGACGGCGCTTACGCCCATCATCGGCTATGTGCAGGGCACCGAGGTAGCGCTTGAAGCGCACCGAAGCGGCCGCGGAGTGGCTGAGATCATCCTTGAGCGCGGCCTGATGGATCAGGAGACGCTCGATCAGGCGCTCTCCGCAGCGAATCTTTGTCCGATCGGTTCGGACGAGGCCGAGGAGCCAGCGAAGCTTCACGCCGTTCGCTGATCTCCCCGCTACGCTGAGCAGGAGGCGCTTGCATCGGGAGCGCCTCTTCTTATTTAATTTCGGCGTATCGGCGCTCTCCAATGCGCTTGATTCAGCGCGAATCTCAGTCGTTCTTCGGAAAAAGCTCGGTGGGAAGGGCATCTCTTTCGCTAAGCGCAGCGAAATCCATGGTGACAGCGACGAGGAGGTGCACGAAGAGGCCCGGCCAGATGGAGCGAGTGCGCATGGCCAGCGTTCCGAGCACGACACCCGCGATGATCGCGCCCACGGTCTCGGGGAGCGGTTTTCCGTAGTGAATCATCACGTAGGGGATCACCATCACAAAGATGGCTTGGCTTCCATAGGCGCGGCGTCCGGCTTCGACCATAAAACCCCGGAAGATGAATTCGACCGCGAAGAACTGCCCCGCATAAACGAGCTGCCAGAGGAAGAAGTCCGCGTAGCTCCGCCCGGCCAGCTTATAGAACGGATAGTAGTTGCCGAAATCGGGGCGTTTGGCGACGATGAAAACAAGGGGAATCACGACCGCGACGGAGAGCACATAGAGCGGCCAATGCGCGCCGGATTTTCCCCAGCGAAGCCCAAAATCGAGAGGGTTTCTCCGCAGGGCAAGAAGGACGAGCATCGGGAGAGCTACCCAAGCGAAGAGTCGCGTGAGGCTCCAATACGCGTGCGGGCTGAGCTCCCAATAGGTCGATTGACGCGCGCTTTCGAGCAGGGGCTTGAGCGCACCGTCGCCCTCTAGGATGGATCGCTGAAGCAGGCGAAAGGTCGCGCTTCCACCATAATACTCTGTGAACGTGAGCCCGACGCAGACCGTCAGGACCATCGCCAAAGGGAGCGGGTCAAAACGGCCCGAGCGATCCCGATCGCGATCGATTTCGCGCCAAGTGTCGAGCAAGAAGCGGCGAGGGTGGAGATCGCCAAGGCGAAAGCGCTCGTCTTTCGGACGCGTAGGTGCGGCGTCCGTGCCGTCACTTCGCGCGTCGGACGGCTCGGCTTGAGGCTCGTTTCGGGGCGGCTCGGATCCGTTCTGCCCGCTCTCGCCGAGCTCCTGCTGCTTATCGGTCACTTTGCTCACGATTCGGATGCCTCGGCGCGTGCGATCGCTCGTTCAAGCCGAGCGATCGTCGTCTCCCGACCGAGCACTTCCATCACCTCGAACAGCCCCGGGCTTCTCGTGCGCCCGGTAAGCGCGACACGTGCGGGCTGAGCCACCGATTTCATCGCCTTCCCGGCTGTCTCGAGTGCGGCTTCCATGGCCGCGGACAGTGCCCCATCATCAAAGGGCGTGACATCCTTAATGGTATCGATCAGGAAACGGAGCTCTTCCGCAGCTGCCGGCGTGAGAAACTTTTTGCTCGCCTTTTCATCCATTTCGGGCTCTTCGACCACGAAATAGAGCGCGGCCTCAGCGAGATCGTCGAGCGTTGTCGCTCGCGGCTTGAGATAGGGGATGGCGGCGATGAGGCGCGGATCGTCCGCCTTCACTTCGACGCCGCGCCGCGCAAAAAAGGGCACACTGAGGCGCGCGAGCTCCTCCGCCCCAAGCATTCGGAGGTGCTCGGCTTGGACGTAAGAGAATTTCGCGGCGTCATAGCGACTCGCTTGCGCGCCGACGCGATCCCAAGAGAATTTCTCGATGAGTTCCTCTCGTGTGAAGATCTCTTGATCCCCATACGACCACCCGAGGCGGACGAGGTAGTTGAGTACGGCGTCGGGGAGGTAGCCAAGATCGCGATACTCGAGGACACCGACCGCCGCATGCCGCTTACTCAGCTTCTGGCCATTGGGCGCGAGCACCATGGGCACGTGAGCGAACGCGGGCACCTCCGCGCCAAGTGCCTGATAAAGAAGGATCTGCGGCACGGTGTTGATCATATGATCGTCCCCTCGCGCAACGAGGGTGATCCCCATCAGATGATCGTCCACGACGCATGCGAGGTTGTACAGCGGCATCCCATCCGGTCGCACCAAGACGAAATCCTGAAGGGTTGAGTGCTGGATTTCGATGCGGCCCTTGATGAGATCATCCCACGCCGTCATTCCCTCGGTGGGCGCCTTGAAGCGAATGACATGACGCGCGTTCGGATCGTCGGGTGTTTTTCCATCGCGATAGGGGCTCTCGAAACGAAAGCCCTCTTTTCGTCCGGTCCGCTCGAAATGTTCCTCTCGCGCGGCGTCGATCTCTTCTTTGGTGGCGTAGCACCGATACGCGGCGCCTCGGGCGATCAGCGTCTCGGCATACTCTCGGTAAATATCGAGGCGCTCGCTTTGAAAATAGGGGCCGCACGGTCCACCGACCTCCGGCCCCTCATCCCAATCGAGGCCAAGCCAGCGCATGGATTCGACGATGACAGCCGAGCTCTCCTCAGTGCTCCGCTCTTGGTCGGTATCCTCGACGCGGAGGATGAATTTTCCGCCTTTTTGGCGGGCATAGAGATAGCTGTAGAGCGCCGTGCGGACGCCGCCAATATGGAGGGTGCCGGTCGGTGAGGGGGCAAAGCGGACACGAACCTGGGTCATGTCGCGGGATTAGCAGCCTTGGGGGCTTTTCACCAGTGGCCGCATTTCGATTTGCGTGCGCACCAGGACGCCAACTGGCTTGAATCTTCCTCGGTGAAAAGACAGGCTGAGCATCCGATGTCCACCTTCAAGATCAAGATCAGCGGCTGTTTCCCTACCGGCCAGCATTATCCCGGCATCGCCGAT
>JAAZAH010000437.1 GCA_012514415.1 Sandaracinaceae bacterium | reverse complement strand
TTCGGGTCGAGTTTGCCGGAGGACCTCGAGATTGGTGCGGCTCGAAAAATCGGGGCTCTCCGTTCCGCTGAGGATGATGAACTGGATGGGAAGCTTCCGCTTTTCGGCGGATTCGATGGCTGTCAGTGTTGAGGAGAGCGTGCCGAGCCGATCGGCGGCGACGAGGATCAACGTGGCGCCGAGCTCGAGTGCGAGATCGGCGACCTGGTGGTTGGTGTCGTAGGGGACGAGGAGGCCGCCGGCTGCTTCGATGAAGCTGAGCTCGCGATGAGCATCGGCCGCGCGGATGGTTTCGGCGAGACGTGCGATGGGGGGCGGGGGCGCCTCACCCTCAAAGGTCGCGGCGAGCGGGGCGAGGGGATTTCGCGCGCGGTAGAACCCTTCGATGTGCGCAAGGTCGGGAGCGTCGGAGGCGCGGGCGAGGCAGTCGGCGTCTTGAGCGATTCCTGCTTCGCCGCAGCCGGTTTCAATCGGCTTGAGTCCGATCGCATCGATTGCTTGGGCGCGAGCCGCCCGGATCAGCGCCTCGGTGAGCGTAGTTTTGCCGACGCCAGTATCCGTGCCTGCGATGAAATAGCGCCGGGTCATCAGGAGGCGAACTCCTTGAGCTCTTCGAAGGCATCTGCGAGGGCGTCGATGTCTTCGATTCGATGTGCGGCGGAGACGACGATTCGGAGGCGCGCGCTTCCGGCGGGCACGGTCGGTGGCCGAATGGCTTGGACGAGAAAGCCGCGTTCGCGAAGGGCGCGATCGAGCTCGAGGGCGCGGCGGTTTTCACCGATGATGACGGGCAGAATGGGGGACCGTTCGCCGAGCACCCTAAAACCCAGCGCTCGTAGGCGCTCCCGGAGTTTGGCGCTCATTCGAAAGAGGCGTCTACGCGCATCCTCGGCAGCGATGAGGCGGTCCAAGTTGGAGTCGAGAAGCGCAAGGAGGAGTGGTGAGGGCGCCGTCGAGAACACGTAGGAGCGGGCCCGATGGCGGAGCAAGTTAACGGTCGCGGAGTCGCCGACCACCATCGCTCCGCTTCCGCCAAGGCTTTTACCAAAAGCGAGGATTCGAAGGTCTGGGCGCACGCCGAGCTCGGCGGAGAGGCCGCGTCCTTGTTCACCATAGAGTCCAAAGCTGTGCGCTTCGTCGACGATGAGATAGGCGCCATTGCGCCGCGCGAGGCGCTGGATCTCCTTCAGGGGCGCTTCATCACCATCCATTGAAAAGACCGATTCGATGACGATGAAGGTGCGGCCGAGGGATGGATCGAGGGTCTTTGCGGACTTGCGCTCTTCAAGGAGAGCCTCGAGGTGGCCGAGGTCGAGGTGCGGGAAGATGGCGGCGCGTGCTCGGCTGAGACGACACCCATCGATGATGCTGGCGTGGTTGAGTTGGTCGGAGACGATGAGGTCGCCCGCTTCGGCCAGGCCCTGGAGGAGGCCGAGGTTGGCGGCGTACCCCGTGGAGAAGAGAATCCCGTCTTCCTCGTCAAGGAAAGCAGCGAGTTTGAGCTCGAAGTCGCGATGGGCGCGCTGCGTGCCAGAGATGAGCCGAGAACCTCCGGAACCGAGCGAAGCTTCAGCGGAGGATTGAAGGAGGGTTTCGGCGTCGAGCGCCGGGGATGCGAGGCCCAGATAATCGTTGCTGGAGAAGCAGAGGAAGGTTTGCCCGTCGATGCATACGGATCGACCCAGCTTAGTGTGGAGGGTAGGGGGGCGTCTCAGGAGATCTTCGCGCTCAAGGTCTCGGAGTCGGGCGGCGGAATCTTCAGCCAAGCTCATTTTGCTTGTTTAGCACCTTTGGCGGTTTCGGTGAGGGTCGGTGTTTCACGTGAAACATTTCGGGACCGCCGGAGGTCAACGCATCGCGTCATCATGATCGTGCGAAGCGCTCGGTTGGCGAGAGGGCGGCATGCGGACGCGGGTGGATCGAGGAGTTGAGCGAGAAGCAAAACCTTGTGGGCCTCGGGGTGAGACTGCGAGGGGTTTCACGTGAAACGCGTTCCAAGGGGGTGGGACGGTCCGTGAATTGCGCCCACCCGCCGAGGGCTGTGGATAAAATGTGAGTAAGCGAGCGATGCGGTGCTCGAGTACGAGAAACACGGGGGTTTTAGCGCTTGTATCAAGCGCTAAATAAGGGTACCTCCCTAAGTGGGGTCTTAAAGGAATCTCACAGCTCCCTGTGGATTAAATCGGGGATTTCCCCAGGCAAGCGCCTTCGCGCTTGATACATCAGGGCAGAGTCCCTCCTTAGTTCGCCCCGGCGAATCCGCATTCTCGTGCACGGCGTATGGATGGATCTCCGGTCAAGCCGGACGATCACTCACGGTCGAGCCGCGATCGCGGAGGGGGTGCTGCCGGCGAGCCACTCCCAGCGCGCGCCGTTCCGGTCGACCGGATTCCGTCCTCCGGTGGATGTTCGGCAGGCCGGGCCGACGAGGGCGGGCAGGAGATCGCTTCGCTTAGAGGCTAAGGCGGGATCGAGGATCCGGCGTGGCCTCTCCCAGAACCGCCATGGCCTTCTCGATCGCTTCACTGCGCTCGGTGGGAAGCACCAACTCGAGAT
>JAAZAH010000436.1 GCA_012514415.1 Sandaracinaceae bacterium | reverse complement strand
TAAAGACGGAGCGCAGGACGCCGAGGTGGTCTTCTCCGATCTGCCCGAGGGGCGGATCTTCATCCATATCGACTTCTACGACGCCGATGACGCGCACCTTGGTTATCAGGCGCAGAGCGTCGTCCTCTCGGGCGGGAGCACCACGACCATCGTCGTCAGCATCCTCCTTATCGGGCCTAGGGATCTCTCGCGGATCCCGCCGGAGCAGCGACCCTATCCGGTGCGCCTCGCCTTCGCCGTCCATCCCGAAGATCATCGAGAAGGAGATCGCTTCGAGGTGCTCGTCGTGGCGCTCGATCAGAACGGTCAGCTCGCGCCCACGGCGTCGGCGGAGGTCACGCTCAGCGGCGATGGGCTTGAAGGCGCGGACGCGCTATCGCTCCGAGAGGGCAAGGCGCGCTTCAGCGGTCTCTATCATACCGCGAGCGGCGAGGGCTTTACGCTGAGCGCCACGGCGGAAGGGCTCGAGCGCGCGGTAAGCCTCGCCTATCGAGTGTCCTCGCGGCCCCAAGATCCTGAAGATCCTGAAGAACCTGAGGATCCTGACGATCCTGACGATCCCGAAGAGCCCATATTATCCAAGCTACAGGATAACTAATTTTTTTTCTCAATGGACCTCAGAGTGTTCGCCCGATTGAGGAGGCTCGGGGCGCTGAGAACGCAGCGAGCTCCACGACCGATAGAGCCCGCGCCCCGAGACTTCGCGCGCGCATTGGCACGCGTCGCGTTGAGCAATTTGCCTAGAGCCAAGCGTCGGCCGGAATGACGCAGCGATCATCAACGCAGATCGTCGACGAGCCCGGACACGTCTTTCCATCCGAACAGTTCAACACGCAATGACCCGCACCTTCAATGTGCAGACATTCGATCTCGGCCGTGAATGCGCGCCGCTCCCCTTCGTCGAACCCAATACAATCGTCGACCGTCTCGCAAGGCGTCGCGCAAACCAATGATTCGCGCTCATCATTTGACTCAAGACAGCGATCGAAGGGGAGCGTACAGCCGCCACCCTCTTGCTCGCGTCGATCGCGATCCGGATCGCACGGACCATAGGACATTCTCCACCAATGCGCCTCCTCCTTCGTCCGCGGGATTGGAGTGCCTCCGTCCGCATCGTCGCAGCCAACGATCCCAACCATCAGGCTGAGCGCTAAGAGCTGAATAAGGTGTTTTTTCATGATCCCTCTCCTCGTCCTAAGAGATGCGAGTTCTCTTCGGACGCTCATATTATCCAAGCTACAGGATACCTAACTTTTTTTTTCTCAATGGACCTCGGAATGTTCGCCCGATTGAGAGAGCTCGGGGCGCCGAGATCGCGGCGCATTCGGCGAGAGCGAGCGATATCCTTGGATGCGAAACGGCGCTTCGCTTCGATCTTCTCCCGCGGACGCTAAAATCCCCCGATTTTCGCCATTTTCGCGTCCGAACAGCATCATTCTTATATTATTTAGAATATTAGAATATCCCTCAGCCCCCTCCACGACGCCCCCTCGCCCCCCTCATCAGGATGCCATCCGCCGAGAGCCTGATACGCTTGCCTCTTAGACGATGGACCAAGAAGTGAATGGCGCCCCGGAGGCGCTCCCCATCGAGCGGCGCACGCTCGGCGAGTTCTCTTATCTTTATCGGCCGGCAAAGGGCGAGGCTGTGGCGCGCATCCATTTCGCGCACGCGACGGGCTTTCATGCGGGCGTCTACCGCGCCATGATCGAACGGCTCGATCCGCGCATCGAGGTCTTCGCGCTCGATCAGCGTGGGCACGGGCAGACGCGCGCCGAGGCCAACCCGAAGAGGCTCCGCTCTTGGAAGATCTACATCGACGATCTCACGACCTTCCTCGAGCAGATCGGTGGCGATTTCTTTCTCGGCGGGCATTCCATGGGCGGCGTCGTCTCGATGGGCGCCGAGGCGAGGCTCGTCGGGAGCCCGAAGGCCCGCGTAAAAGGCCTCCTTCTCGTCGAGCCGGTCGCGCCCTCCTTGCCGATGCGCGTGATGCTCCCGCCGCTTCAGCCGCTCGGCGTGGGCTTTTTGATCCCGCTCGCACAGAGCGCAAAAAAACGCCGCGAGTACTTTCCGAGTCGCGACGCCGTCTACGATTCGTGGAGTAAAAAGCCGCTCTTCGACAAGTGGGCGCCCGGAACGCTCGAAGCGTATATCCGCGACGGCTTTATCGATACGGACGATGGGCAGGTGCGCCTCGCCTGCGCGCCTCTCTGGGAATCACACACCTTCGCCTACTCGGAGGCGCGCTACATCCGCCACCTCAAAAAGGGGAAGAGCCCAATCGCCCTCCTCCGCGGCGGAGAGGGCTCGACTTGCTCGAGCTCGGCCCGAAACGACATTGTCAGGTTGAGGCAGGTGGCTTATGAATTCTTCGACGAGAAAGCGAATCACTTCATCCCGATGGAGCGCCCCGAGCTCTTGGCCGAGGCCTTCCACGCGCTGATTCAATCGACAGAAGCGAGCGATCTTTCCTTGAAATCGCCCGCTCTTCGCGCTAATCGTTGAGCCTTCCTGCGGAAATGGCGGAATTGGCAGACGCGCCAGATTCAGGTTCTGGTGGGGGAAACCCCGTGGAGGTTCAAGTCCTCTTTTCCGCACCAGCCACGTATTGCATGTTCTCCTAGTGTGGATGCAAGAGCCGAGAAGGTGATGCCTTTTCGGCTCTTTTTTTGCGTGTCTTCGATCCGAGCCGTCGCGCTCTGGCGTTGTGAGTCTCCGCTCCTGAGTTCACCGCCTGCCTGGCCGGGAGTTTCTGGCGCTGGCTCCGCATTTTTTGCGAACTGTCCGCATCCAATGCAGATTCTCAGCGACATCCGACGCGATGCAGGCTGTCGTTCGCGAGTCTTCGTGCGGTATGATTTTTGCACCAGCCCATTTCGACGTGTCTCTTTCGCGAAAAGAACTGAAAAAACGGAGCGGATTCTCGCTGATCGAGCTGATGGTCGTCGTGGCGATCATCGGGACGCTCGCGAGCATCGTCGGCCCCGGCATGGCGGTCGGGTTCCGTGAGATGAGGGCGAGGGAGGCGCGCTCC
>JAAZAH010000435.1 GCA_012514415.1 Sandaracinaceae bacterium | reverse complement strand
TTCTCGATGCATGAGAGCGAGGATGGGGGAATAATGATCGACCACGCGGCTGCTCGGACTCGGAAGGAGCGAGCGCCTTCTCAGCTCAAGGCGGAGCCGCCGCCTGAGCATCTCGGGCTCGAGTTGAGCGCGCAGAGGGATCGCCCTTGAGACGGGCGGTCGCTCGATGAGCTCGCAAGCGAAGCTGTGAAGCCGCTCAAATGTCTCGATGCTCGGCTCGCCGATCCAGCGCCGCCTGAGCGCCTCGTCCGGCACGAAGTCGGAGGCGAGCGAGCGAAGGGCGCCGAGATCGAGAGCCGGATCGCGCGGATCGACACTCGGAGCAAACCGCTCTTCGATCGAGGGCGCGATGCCCGCCACATAGAATGGATGATCGGGCAGGTGTAAATTGACGGCGGGCTTTTCGGCGATGGTGGCCTCGACGAGGCTTCCACTCCGGCTCGCGATCACGAGATCGGCGATGCGAAGCAGCGGCCCGAGATCTCCGTCGGACTGGATGAAGAGGTTCGGGATGCCCTCTAGCGCTTCGAAATGGCGGCGATAATTTGCGAGCTTCGTAGGATGGAGACGAAGGACGAAGAGCGTCTTTGGGTTTTCGCGAACAAGGCGAAGTAAGAGCTCAATGGCGGGCTCGCGAAGGTCTTGGAGGTAACGGACGATCTCAAAGAGATAGGGGAGTGAAAGTTCACCCTTCATCTCTCGATCGCGCGCGGGGTCACGGAGCGCCGCAGGAAAGGAGTCGATGAAGAGTACGCGCTCCTCAAAACCGTCGGGGATGCCGATCAGCTCCGCGATCTTCTCCGCGGAGCAGCTCCGAAGCAGCGCGTGCGTCGCGTGCTTGATCGATCCCGTCGCCCGAACCCGTGAAGGATCCATCGTCGGGTTCTCTTCGAGAAGTGCGCCGCGAAAAGCCTCGCCCCAAGCGATGCGTCCATCGACCAAACCCTCGGCCAAGATCTCATCGAAACGAAAGCGGTGTAGAAGGAGCGGGTTCAGAAACTGCTCCCAAACAAGGTTCAGATTTCGTTGGTGCGGGCGAAGGTCTGCCCACTTGCCGATGAAATGCGCCGGTGACTCGGAAAGGTTGTCGACGATGAGATCGGGATCGAACCCCACCGCATCGCGCTCCATCCGCCACGTATCGCTCCGGAGCACTTGATGGCCCCGCGCGCGAAAGAAGGTCTCAAGGACCATCAGCGCGAGCCGCTCTCTCTCCGGGTGCTCTTCGACCAATAAAATCTTCATCGTTTAGAACTCCACTCCTCGCGCTCGAAGAAAAGCGTACTCCGGTTCGAGTCGCTCGATGAGGAGCGCGCGCTCAGCGTCCGTCATCCGCCTCTCGGTACTCATCGAACGGCCCCGCCCAAGGAGCGCTTCTCCCCGCCGCTTGAGCGTGCGAAGCGCATTGAGGGTGTTGAAATGATGGTTGTCCGCGAGGAAGCGAAAGACGAAATCTGAGAGCCTCTGATATGCGTAGGAGCGCGCAACGAAGCCTTCGTTCTTCGGCTCGCGTAGCGCCTCTTCATCGACCCTGAGGGGCTCGAGCCCAAGCCAATCGAGGAGCGCGTTCACCTCGGCAAGGGGCCTGTCGATGGCGGACTCCAAATGAAAAAGATAGACGCGCTCGGCGCCAAATCGCGCTTCCCAGCGCGGGAGATGAAGGGAGTAGCGTCCCGAATCGAGGATGAGGGGCTCGGCCTTGAGCGCGCGCTCAAGCTCGTGGGGGAGGCGCTGATATTTTGAAAGATGAATGAAGGTGGAGAAGGCGCGCTCGACCGGATCGCGGAGGCTCACAATGAGCTTTGCATTCGGCGATACGTCATGGATGCGATCGAGAGCCTCCTCTGAGGAGAAATACGAGGCGCCGATCTCGCCCCTCATCGCGCGCGGGTTTTCAGCGTCAAAATGCGCGGCGTACCACGCAGGGCCGCGTTCAAAATACCGGTCGAAATAAAAGGTTTCTTTTTCGCGAGGGAGCGACACGCCGGGATGGAGGCTGAGCGCGTGGTGGAGCCAGGACGTCCCAGCCCGCATGGGGCCGATTCCAATAAAATCGAGTTTCATCCGATGCGCGTGGCGTGGGTGGAAAGTTCACCGCGGGCGTGCTCCATCGGTCGCACACGCGATGTGGTCAGATGGTACGCCGCATAAAGCGGAACGAAGACGAGGATGAGATCCATCGGGAGAGTTGCGGTGAACGTCCCCC
>JAAZAH010000434.1 GCA_012514415.1 Sandaracinaceae bacterium | reverse complement strand
TCGCGATCATTTCCTCTTCGTTGAGACGCGCGTTTTGCGAATTTCGCTGGGCCATGGTTTCAACCTAGCGCAGTGTAAGTGGGAGGCGCACCCTAAAGCGCGCTCCGCCCAGAGCTTCGGATTCGTCGACGGAAATCGTCCCACCGCGGGCTTCGACGATGTCGTTCACAAGCGCAAGGCCGATGCCGTCGCCTCGACTCCCTTCACCTCGATGGCCCCTCTTGAAGATGTGCGCTCGCAGCGGCCGAGGAACGCCGCGGCCGCCGTCCTCGACAGAGAGCTCAAGCGAATCTCGGCCGACCGTCGACGCGCTCAAGCGGATCGTCCCGTAAAGCGGCGCATGCCGGACGGCGTTCTCCAGAAGGTTGCGGAGGATGGTGGTCATCATCGGCGCTTCAGTTGGGAGAGAATGAGCGTCCTCATTCAATTGAACCTCCAGATGTAACTTTTTTCGTTCAATGTCAGGATGAAGGAGAGACGCAAGATCCTCGATTAAGTTGGAAAGCGGTGTGATAAGATCGGGATCCGTTGCTCGCCGTGCACCAACGGCGTCATGAAGGGGGGGCGTAAAGAGTGAGGCGAGCTGTCCGCTGCGTCTCGCGATGATACGGATGGCGTCTCGCTGCTCTTCGGTGAAGGGGTGCCCTTGGGTCTCGAGCTCGGCGAGGAGCAGTTCCGCATGCCCTTGAATGGCAGCGATCGTCGCCCGCGACTCGTGGATTCGCTCTTCTAAACCGAAGCGCTCCGGTTCACCTAGGTTGATTTCGGGTGGCGGATCCAGGTGGGTACACGTGCGAAAATCGGAAGGGGAGTCGAGTGAGATTCTTCTCGCATCGAAAAAATCCGGTCCAATGCTTGCGCTCTCCAAAAGAAGCGTTGCGGCGGTCTCAATCCGAAGAACGAGCTCCTCGAGTCTCGCCTTGGAGAGAGAGACGACGTTCTGATCCGTCAACGCTTCCTGATCATGCGATTCAGAAATGCAAAATGGACCCAGCAGAAGTTGGATATGAGACTCTTCATTTATCGTGACTGAGATCGAGCGGAAGCTCAGTTTGCAATCTGGACTATTAAGAGCGCAAGTGTTCCGATATTTGACCCTTTTGAAATCCGATCGGATGGCCACCTTTTCGCTTTGATCGGGACGGAGTGGCGTGAGCGAGAGGCCACGGGGCAGGCCGACGGCCTCGCCCAGCCTCTTGAAGGGGCCGTCGAGGAGCGCGCGGATGAAGCGCTCGGACGCGGCGGTCGGGTTGGAATCCATCATCGGAAGGGGGATCGGCGCGAGATTCGCCACGAGCATCCCACGCCGAGGGGCGGCACGTCGAGTCCTAGAGCGAATCCACGTGACGATCCCCTTTCCACCACCCCGAAAAGCGCCTTGTTTCTTAGGATATTAGGCGATTTTGTGTCTTGTTAAGTTGTAAAATCCAGCGATCCACTTCATTCCACCGATCGGGTGTTCAGGTCTTTTCGCGTGTTCAGGAAATCCCAATAAAATCAGCGCTTTGATGAAAATTTCATCTTTCGCGCGCAATAGTTTAGGGAGAGGTGTTGACGAGATCCCCCGGGCTAAGTAGCCTCCCTCTCAAGTGGAAGAAAGTGGCAGATAGTGGATCCAACTGCCGCGATGGGTGAAGACACGTGTTTCGAGGGCGTTACGAGCACAGCATGGACGAGAAGGGGCGCACGGCCGTGCCTGCCCGTTTTCGCGATGTGCTCGCAGCGAGCGGGGACGAGCGAATTGTGCTCACGACCTCCCTCGAAAACTGCGTCGTCGCCTATCCGATGCGCGAGTGGTTGGAGTTCGAGGAGCGCCTCGCGAGGGAGTCCAGCTTCAATCGCAAGGTCGCGATGCTTCGGCGGATATATGTCTCGGGCGCAGTGGAGTGCGATCTCGATAAAAACGGACGCGTCCTCGTCCCCGCTTCGCTTCGGCGTCACGCGGGGCTCTCGAAGGAAGTTCTGTGGGCCGGCATGGGGCGATATGCCGAGCTCTGGGATCGCCAACGCTTCGAGTCCGTGACGGAGGAATTCCTTGCCGATCCCGATGAGCGCGCGGCGCTCCTCGACAGCCTCGCGGAGCTAGGGCTATGACCGGTTTTCATCATATCCCCGTGCTCTTTGAGGAGACGATCGACGCTCTCCTTCCGCGTGATGGAGGTCGCTACATCGATTGCACCTTTGGTGGCGGAGGGCATTCGACGGCGATCCTTGAGCGGAGCGCGCCTCGCGGGCGGCTCCTCGCGATCGATCGCGACCCTCTCGCGATCGATCTCGGCGCGGCGCGGCTCGCGCCCTTTGGCGGGAGGGCGATCCTGCGAAAGGGCGCGTTCAGCGCGTTGCGAGAGACGGCGATCGAGGAAGGCTTCACCGAGGTGGATGGGATCCTCGCCGATATCGGCACGAGCTCTCCCCAACTCGATCGAGCCGAGCGCGGCTTTTCCTTTCAGCAGGAGGGGCCGCTTGATATGCGCATGGATACCACCAGCGGCGAGACTGCACTCGAGCTGCTCGAGCGCCTCAGCACTGAGGAGCTCGCCGACATCCTCTACGCATACGGTGATGAACGGCGCTCGCGGCCGATCGCGCGCTCGATCAAGGAGAGCCTCGATAAGGGCGAACTCGAGACAACCCTTGATCTACGGCGCGCCATCGTTCGTGTGCTCGGACCGAAGCGTGGCCGGATCGATCCGGCCACGCGCTCATTTCAAGCGATCCGAATCGCGGTGAACGACGAGCTCGGCGAGCTTCGGAAGCTCCTCGACGACGCGCCGTCGCTCCTTAGGGTTGGGGGCAGGATCGCGATCATCAGCTTCCACTCGCATGAGGATCGTCTCGTAAAGTGGGCCTTTCGTGAGGACCCGCGCCTTCGCGTACTGACGAAGAAGCCGATTGTTCCCAGTGAAGAAGAAGTCGCTCGAAACCCGCGGGCGCGGCCATCGAAGCTTCGTGTGGCTGAAAGGGTGGAGGTGAGCGAATGAGGCGCCGCTTTCTCCTCCTCTATGGTGCTTCGATCCTGGCGATTGCCATTTCGGCGATCGGCTATCTCGCTCTTCGCTTCGAGAACATCCGGCTTGGTTATGAAGTGGCCGAGGCGCGTCGCGAAGAACGAAAGCTAATCGAACAGCGGCGCGAGCTCGAGCTCGAAGCCGCCTCACTCAAACACCCGCGCCGCATCGAGGTCTTTGCGCGTCAGGCGCTCTCGATGGAGATCCCCAAAGCCGATCGCATTGTGCCGATGGACGCGAAACATGAACAAACCAATCGTCCGGCGGGGAGGGCCCGATGACGCCCTTTCACAAGACGCGCGGGTTTCGAATTCGGGTCGGCATCGTCTGCTCGGTCATCGCGATCTTTGCGTTTTTCGTGCTGAAGCGCTCCTACGAGCTCCAAGTTGTCGATCACGAAAAATACCGGACCATCGCGGAGAATCAGAGCCTTCGAAAGCTTCGTCTTTCACCGCTCCGAGGCTCCATTGTCGATCGCAACGGCTCTGAACTCGCCGTGAGCGTTCCGGTCGATTCGATCTATGCGGATCCCCGCTATTTTAAGAGCGAGGGCGGCGATGCGAAGAAGGCTGCGCGCCTTCTCGCGGAGCTCTTGAGCGTCGATGAAGAGACGATTGAGCGGCGGCTTTCGAGCGATCGCCGCTTTGTCTGGCTCGAGCGCAGAGTTCTTCCCGAGGTCGCGCGTGAAGTGAAGGCGCTTGGACTGCCCGGAGTGCTCAGCGTCGAGGAAATGCGGCGCTATTATCCGAATCGCTCGCTCGCCGCACACATTCTCGGCTTTGCGAACATCGACGGCGTGGGCATCGAGGGGCTCGAGCTTGCCTACGACGAGCAGCTCCGCGGCATGATCCGGGAGATCCCCGCCATCCGCGACGCACGTGGGCGGACGGTGTACTCCGATCTCCTCCTCGATCGCGCCTCGCACGCAGGCTACGATCTCGAGCTCACCATCGATCGTACCATCCAAGACATCGTCGAGACCGAACTCGCCCTTGGCGTTGCGAACTTTGAGGCGAAGTCCGGAAGCGTCGTCGTCGTTGAACCGAGGACCGGTGAACTCCTCGCGCTCGCAAATTTCCCGACTTACAATCCCAACGCGCCGAGCGGATCCGTTGCCGCTCGACGAAATCGGGCCGTCACCGATCGCTTTGAGCCGGGTTCGACGGTTAAGGTCTTCACCGTCGCCGCGGCCATCGACGAAGGCACGATCGATCCCGAAGATGAATTCGATTGTGAGCGCGGAGTCATGAAGGTCGGCGAGGACGATGTGATTCGGGATACGAGCATCCACTCCATGCTCTCGGTCACGAAGATCCTCACATATTCGAGCAATATTGGGACGGCGAAGATCGGGATGACGCTGGGGCGTGAGGGGCTTTACCGCGCGTTTCGACGCTTTGGTTTTGGCGCCGAGACCGGACTGGGTCTCCCTGGCGAGACCGCCGGGAGGCTCTCACATTTTGGCCGCTGGTATGAGCTCGACGCTGTCACGATCTCTTTCGGTCAAGGCTTTTCTGCAAACGCCGTTCAACTCGCGTATGCCATGGCTGCCGTTGCCAATGGGGGGCTCCTCATGGAGCCACTGCTCGTCAAGCGCGTGAAAGACGAGCTTGGGCACGTCGTTGAGGAGCGACTTCCGCGCGTTAAGCGGCGCGTGATCAGCGAGGAGACCGCCGAACTGATGGGTGAGATGCTCACCTCGGTGACCGGAAGAAGCGGGACCGCGGAGGATGCGAATCTCGAGGGCTTCCTCGTCGCCGGCAAAACGGGCACAGCGCAAAAGGCCGATGAGCGAGGGCTTGGCTATGCGAAGGATCGCTATATCGCCTCTTTCGTCGGTTATGTCCCGGCCGATGATCCCGCGCTCGTGATCGCGGTGATCATCGACGAGCCGATTGTTGCCCATTACGGAGGCGTCGTCGCGGGACCGATCTTCCGCCGAATCGCAGACGCATCGCTTCGCTATCTCGGTGCGCTGCCGCATGACGCTGGGAGCGGCCTCGATCGCGTCGCGCGCGCAGAGCGTCAGCGGCAGGAGCGCGCGACCACCCGTTCAATCGGCGTCGATGATCTCGCCGGTCTCGATGAGCTCGGGGGCGAGGAGTTGTTCGGCTCTCTGATCCTCGGAGCGCGCGAGGTGCTCGTCCCCGATCTACGCGGCCTCACGGCTCGCTCGGCCCTTCGCAAGGCGAACGCCGAAGGTCTCACGCTCGAGTTTGAGGGCACAGGTGAGGTGATCGAGCAGTTCCCGGCGCCTTCGACGATCGTCCACCGCGGGAGCGCCGTTCGGATTGTCCTCGGTGAGCCTCTTGAGCGATTGGATGAGGAGGAGGGCGCCTAAAATGCGGCTTTCGGATCTCATCGGTCGGTTTGGAGGTGAGCTAAGAGGCTCGGACGTTGAGCTCACCGGCATCACGCACGACAGCCGGCGCGTGGACAAGGGGGATCTCTTCGTCGCGCTGGATGGGGAACACCATCGCGGGTTCAGCTTCGTGCCCAACGCGATATCACGAGGTGCCGCTGCTGTGCTCGGAAGCAACGAGGCTCTCGCCGTTGCAGGCACAGACGACCTGTCGCTCTGGATTGTGTCGGATCCCGAGCGCATCTTTGGAAGCGTCGCCGAAGCGATCTACGGAGAGCCGACACGTGCTCTTCGCGTTTTTGGCATCACGGGCACCAACGGCAAGACGACCATCGCCCACCTCGTATCGGAAGCCCTCAAGAAGATCGGTCGGCGCGTTGCCGTGATTGGGACGGGCGCTCTTCGTTTCGAGGAGATGCAGTGGGAGTCGCCATTTACGACGCCTTTCGGCGATCGAATCTCGCGCTTTGCCCGCACTGTGGTCGACGCGGGAGCGAGCGATCTCGTCATGGAGGTTTCGAGCCACGCGCTCGCTCAGCATCGAGCGGATGGGGTGCGTTTTGATTTCGCGGCGTTTTCAAACCTCACTCGCGATCACCTCGATTATCACAAGAGCTTCGAAGCGTATCGCGAGGCAAAAGAGCGCCTTCTTCACGAGCTCGCGCCGCGTTCGGTGGTGAACATTGACGATCCCGTCGGTCGGGAGCTTGCGCAGCAACTTGGAAGGCGTGCTTTCACCATCAGCGCGCGCGGAACGAGCGCGGATCTCGTCGCGCGGAACGTCCGCTTCCATGCGGGAGGAACCGAGGCGAGCCTCGCGACACCCTTCGGTGAACTCGCGCTCGATAGCCGCCTCCACGGCGCGTACAACCTCGAAAATCTTCTTATCGCGCTCGGACTTGGCGTCTTGGCGGGTGAGGGACGTGAGTACGCCGAGGCTCTCTGCACCGTGGGTCCTGCGCGCGGGAGGCTCGATGCGATTCCCCATCCCCGCGGCGCGACGGTCTTCGTCGATTATGCGCATACACCGGACGCTCTCCGCGGTGCGATGGACGCCATCCGGCCCTTATCGGAGGGTCGACTCATCGCCGTTTTTGGATGCGGCGGAGACCGCGACCGTGGCAAGCGACCGATGATGGGCGCCATCGCAGCCGAAAAAGCTGAGATCGTCATCCTTACGTCGGATAACCCACGCTCCGAGGACCCAAGCGCGATCATTGAGGAGATTCGCGCAGGCCTCGAAGGAAGCGATGCGGACGTTCACATCGAAGTGGATCGCGCTCGCGCCATCGAACTCGCTCTCGACATCGCAAGCGAGGGTGATCTCGTTCTCGTCGCGGGAAAGGGCCACGAAAATTATCAGATCATCGGAGATCAGCGGCTTCATTTCGACGATCGTGAGGTGATCGTCGAGCTCCTCGGGAGGCTTGCATGAGTACGTTGATTCCTCCCAACGGGGCGCGGTTCACCTCTGCCGAGATCGCCGCCATCTTGGGCGTCGATGCCCTCGGCCCGGAGGTTCAGATCGAAGGGATCCGGACCGACAGTCGAACCATCGCCGGCGGAGATTGCTTCCTCGCACTAAAGGGTGAGCGCTTCGACGGTCATGATTATCTAGACGAAGCCGTCAAAAAGGGCGCGCGAGCGTTGATCATTGGCGCTCAGTTCGATGGCGCGCTTCCTCAGGGCGTCGCCATCTTTCGCGTGCCCGATCCGCTCTATGCGCTCGGGGAGCTCGCGCGAGCACATCGGGCGCGATCGAAAAATCTCCGCGTGATCGGCATCACGGGTTCGGCCGGAAAGACCGGAACGAAGGAGCTTCTCGGCGCGCTTATTCGAGAGGCAGCGTGGCCGGCGCTCATCACCCAAGGCAACCTCAACAATCGGATCGGCTTGCCGATGATGCTTCTTACGCTCGAGGACGAGCAGCTTGCCATCCTCGAGATGGGGACGAGCGAGCCCGGTGAAATCGCCCGTCTCGCTGAAATTGCGCGCCCCGACATCGGCATCATCACGTTGATCGATGCATCCCACACCGAAGGGCTTGGGGGCGTCGAGGGCGTCGTCAACGAAAAGGACGCACTTTTCCGAGCGCTCGGCGAGGAGGGCTGGGCGATTGGATGCGCGGACGAAGCGCATCTTGCGCGCCTGCTCGATGAGACTCCCGCACACGTGCTCCGCTACGGCAAGGGGGCGAATGTCGACCTCCGCATCCTCGAGCATCGATTTTCGTCCTCGGGAACGAGCGTGCTTTTTGAAAGGAAAGGAGAGCGCTTTCGACTCGAGACGCCGCTCCTTGGTGAGCCCGCAGTGCATCAGCTCGCGATCGCCGCGCTCGTCGCAGAGCTTCTCGGGATGGACGAGGACTGCCTCGCGCGCGCTGCGGCGACTGCGCGACCGCGCCCCGGGAGGCTCTCGCTCCTTCAAAAAGATGAGCTTCTCCTCATCGATGACACCTATAACGCCAACCCACGATCGATGCGCGCTGCGCTCGAGCTCGCGGTGGCATTATCCCACGAACGAGGCGGCCGTGCCTTCGCCCTCCTCGGCGATATGCGCGAGCTTGGAAGCCTCGAGAAAAGCGCGCATCGAGAGGTCCTTTCGACCCAAGGCATCGATCTCTTCCTCGTTGGCTCCGCGTTCAAAGAGGCTCGGAGCGGGAATGATTTCCCAGCGTACGACTCGCCGATGGAAGCAGCTGAGGCACTGAAGAAGCGGCTCAAACCCCGCGACCTCGTCTTGCTCAAGGGCTCGCGGTCGATGGGCATGGAGCGCGCGATCCCCATCCTCCTCGGAGGCGAAAAGGAGCGCGTCGGGCGATGATTTACTACCTGCTTTATCCTCTACATACGATCGACGGGCTGAGCTTCCTGAATGTGCTCCGCTACATCCCCTTTCGCGCCCTTTGCGCGACGATGACGGCCCTCTTCCTAAGCTTCGGGCTCTATCCTTGGTTCATCAAGCGGCTCCAGCAGCATCAGATCGGTCAGGTCGTGCGCGAATGCGGCCCAGAGACGCACCTCTCGAAGGCCGGCACCCCGACGATGGGCGGCTCGTTGATGCTCTTCGTCGCGCTCATTTCGACCGCGCTCTGGGCGGCGCCGGACAATATCCTCGTGATGGTCGCGATGCTCATTACGGCAGGGTACGGCGTCATCGGCTTCATCGATGATGCTGCCAAGGTCCGTAAGAACGATACGGGCGGACTCAGCGCAAGGTACAAACTTCTCCTCCAATTCGGCCTCGCCTTTTTGGTGATGGGATGGCTTTTTCTTGGCGAAGCAGGTCTCCCTGAGGATTGGCTCGCCATTCGCTACCGTCTCTCGCTTCCTTTCCTCGCCTTCGATCGCTACCCGATCGAGCTCCCCCCGTTCGTCTATCTTGCATTTGCCGCTTTCGTCATCGTTGCGACCTCCAACGCCGTTAACCTCACCGATGGACTCGATGGGCTCGCCATCGGCCCGGTGATGATCAACGCCGGGACGTACGCCATCCTCTCTTACATCGGAGGCGTCGTCTTCTTCGGCCATAGCCTCGCCGAATACCTTCACATCCCGAGCATCGAGAGCGCGGGCGAGCTCACCATTTTCTGCTCCGCGATCATCGGCGTTGGCTTCGGCTTTCTTTGGTATAACACCTATCCGGCGCAGGTGTTCATGGGGGATGTCGGCTCGCTCGCCCTCGGTGGCGCTCTCGGATCGCTCGCTGTCCTGACCAAGAACGAATTTCTCTCGGTGCTCCTCGGCGGCGTCTTCGTCGTCGAGGCTGTGAGCGTGATTGTCCAAGTGAGCGTCTTCAAGCTCACGGGCAAGCGCGTGTTTTTGATGGCGCCGATCCACCATCATTTCGAGAAGAAGGGGTGGGCCGAGCCGAAGGTGATTGTCCGCTTCTGGATCATCTCCATCATGCTCGCCATCGCGAGCCTTGCAACGCTGAAGCTGCGATGAACGAGACGCTCCAAAAAAAGCGTGTCCTCGTGATCGGCCTCGGAGCAAGTGGCCTCTCGGCCGCGCACCTTCTCTTGGAGAAGGGTTTGCCGGCCGAGCCGGAGAGTGCGTCTCGAACCGACGTCGAGCTCATCCTCAACGATTGCCGTGACGCCGTTGAAGGGCTCGAGCCTTTTAGAGAGCGCTCGAACGTTCGCATCGTCTTGGGCGGCCACCCCTCTGAGCTACTCGACGGGCTCGATCTCATTGTCTTGAGCCCGGGCGTCCCCGAACTTCCCATTCTGAGGGAGGCTGACGCGCGCTCCATCCCCATCGTTGGCGAGGTGGAGCTCGCTTCGTGGTCGATTGAATCCTCGCTCGTCGCCATCACCGGCACAAACGGCAAGAGCACCGTCACGAGCCTGCTCGGCGCCATCGCGGAGGCGGCAGGCGAGCGGTACTTTATGGGCGGCAATCTCGGCGTTCCGCTTAGCGAGCTTGCGCGGATGGATGATGCGCCGGAACTCGGCATCGTTGAGCTCTCAAGTTATCAGCTCGAGAGGGTCGATCGCTTTCGAGCCGAGATCGCCATCCTCCTCAATCTCTCGGACGATCATCTCGATCGATACGAGGATTTTGGTGCGTACGCCGCGGCGAAGGGTGCGATCTTCAAGAATCAAGGCCCGGGCGATGTCGCGATCGTGCGTGTCAATGACGCCCTCTCCGCATCGCTTGCCCGGGTGGGTCGAGGGAAGGTCGAGCGCTATCTCGACCCCGAAGGAGTGCACATCGCGCAAGGAGAGATTGTGGACGCGGTGAGCGGCTTTCGCTTCCCGCTCTCTGAGCTCGCGCTTCTCGGAAAGCACAACCACGAAAACGCTTGCGCCGCCGTACTCGCAGCGAGGCATCTCGGTTATGAGGACGAGGTGATCGCACGTGCGCTCCGCACCTTCCGTGGGCTTCCGCACCGCATGATGCGCGTTGACGAGATCGAGGAGAGGCTCTTCATCGACGATTCGAAGGCAACGAACGTCGGCTCGACCCTTGCCGCGCTCGAGGGGCTTCGCGATCATCCGGGCGCGATCGTCCTCATCGCCGGAGGAAAAGATAAGGGCGGGAGTTATGCGCCGCTCGCACCGCTTGCCAAGGAAAAGTTGCGGGCGCTCGTGGCGTTGGGTGAGGCGCGGCCACTTCTTTCCAACGCCTTTAGTGAGCTCACCGAAGTGCGGCTCGCAGAGACGATGGCCGAAGCCGTGCCCCTTGCGTTTCAGCTGAGTCGGCCCGGCGATTTGATTCTGCTGTCGCCTGCATGCTCGAGCCTTGATCAATACCGCTCGTACATCGAGCGTGGGGAAAGTTTCGCAGAAGCGGTCGGCGCCCTCAAGGAGCGACGAAACCGCGAACTGAACGGCGAGAACGGAAAGAGGAGCGAGAGATGAGCACGCCAAAGAATCATCGCGTCTCTGAAGATGAGATCCCGAGGCGCCGCCGACCCCGTCTTCTTTCGGAAGTCGAGGCGGCGGGTCCAGTCGACGCGGTCCTCTTCGCCACCTTCCTCACGATCCTCGTCTTCGGGCTCGTCATGGTTTACAGCGCAAGTGGCGTGCGCGCTGAGCGTCTCTACGGAAGTAGCCTTTACTTTCTCACGCGGCAGAGCATCTACGCGGGTCTCGCACTCATCGTCGTCGCCTTTGTGGCCACCATCGATTACCGGAGGTTCCGGCCCTTCACCTATCCCGTCCTCCTCGGTGTGGCAGCCCTCTTGCTCTTTACTCTCATCGCGGGACGGAGCGCGGGCGGCGCAACGCGATGGATTGAACTCGGATCTTTCAATATGCAGCCGGCCGAGATGGCGAAGCTCGCGGTCATCCTATGGCTCGCCTATTCGCTTAGCCGAAAACAAGAGAAGATCCGTTCGTTTTCCATCGGCTTTCTCCCCCATATCCTCATCGCGGGCCTGATGATGTTTCTTTGCCTGAAGCAGCCGGATTTTGGCTCCGCGGTCGTCATCGGACTTCTTACGGCCACCATGCTCTTTGTCTCAGGGACGCGCCTCAATTATCTGATCGCCACCGCCATGGCGCTCTTCCCGATCGCCTATTGGGTGGTCGTCGGCTCGGACTATCGACTGAGGAGGCTCCAGGGCTTCCTTGATCCGGAGAAGACGCGCTTTGACGAAAGCTATCAGCTCTTTGAGAGTCTCATCGGGTTTGGCGCAGGAGGCTTTCGTGGCGTGGGCTTGGGCGAGGGCAAACAAAAGCTCTTCTTCCTTCCCGAGGCGCATAACGATTTCATCGGTGCGATCATCGGCGAGGAGCTCGGCTTCATCGGCGTCCTCGCCGTTGTGATCGCTTTTCTGATCCTCGTGGTTCGGGGCGCCAAGGCGGCCTTCAACGCCCCCGATACCTATGGCGCGTATCTCGCGGTCGGCGTCTCGGTCTTCCTCGGCATCCAAGCGCTCACCAATTTCGCGGTCGCTATGGGCCTGCTCCCCACCAAAGGGCTTGTGCTTCCATTCATCAGCTATGGCGGCTCATCGCTCTTGGTGAATGCGGCTGCCATCGGGCTTCTCCTCAACATCAGCCGACCGCGAAGAACGCCGGATTTCGGGGTGGAGGAGCGTCGCGGTGGTCCGGATGAGCGCACGCCCAGAGAAGCGTACCCAAGCTCGAATCGGGAGCGTGAACGAGCGCAGGAGCAAGGAGTGCTGGCATGATCGAGCGTGTGATTCTCGCCGGCGGTGGAACGGGTGGCCACCTTTTCCCAGGACTCGCCGTCATCGATGAGCTCCGCCGTCGTCGGCCCACCGTTGAGGTTCTCTTCGTCGGTACCGAACGAGGTATCGAAGCGCGCGTCCTCCCCAACATGGGCGAGCGGCTCGAGCTTCTCAATGTCAGTCCTCTCAAGGGACAGTCTCTCGGAAATCTGATGAGGAGTCTCGTTCGGATGCCCAAGGCGCTCAGCGAGGCGCGGAAGATCCTCGACGAATTCAAGCCCGATCTCGTGATTGGTGTCGGCGGCTATGCGAGCGGGCCGATGCTCCTTGCAGCTTCGAGAGCCAAGATCCCCACGGCGATCCTCGAGCAAAACGCGCATGTCGGGCTCACCAACCGCCTCCTTGCGAAACGCGTCGGGAGGGCCTACCTGAGCT
>JAAZAH010000008.1 GCA_012514415.1 Sandaracinaceae bacterium | reverse complement strand
GGGGTTTAGCCAAGAGAACTGGCCTTTTGGAAGCATCGTCGGAGATCCCTACGCGCCCCTGCTTCTTCCGTGGTCCAGCCGCGAAGAGCGACTTCGCCTCGAGTAATCCGTCCGCGCCGTCCGGCGGCGCTGGAAAATTCGAGGCGTTCGAGTGCTCTCTCCAGCAGCTGCTCGGTCCGGAGAGCGCGCGGGCAAACGCCCTCTCCCGCGCGGCCAAGCGCACTTAGGCGGGGTCGAGGGTGCCTCGAGCGACGAGTGCCTCCTCGACCTTCGGCCCGACCGTCTTCAGATCTTCGGGGGTCTTGATCGGCAAAAAGCGCGCATCGGCTCCTTCGCGCTCCACGATCACGCATTCGGTATCGAGGAAGGCGGTCAGCTGGCCGACGAGCCGCTCGAATTGAATCACAGGGCGCCCATCCACCTTTTTCACCACGCGAAAATAGTCGAGTGGAAAATCGCGATCGATCGCCCGCGCCTCGAGGAGAAAGGTGTTTGTATTGAAGACCCCGATGCGGTCTTGGTCAAAGGATTCGGGGAAGCGGAAGGATTCAACGATCTCGAGGCGCCCATCCACGAGCGCCGGGGCGCCGCCTTGATCGCCCGGATATTTCTCCGCGACCTCGACCGTGATCGGTTTTTGGCGCTCCAGATGAAAGCCAACGATGGCCGGATCAAGCGTCGCGACGAGGTTATCGACATTGGACATAAAGAGGAGCTCGCCGCCTCCTGCGATGAAGCGCTCGAGGAGTCCGGAGCGCCGAAGTGCAAAGCTCAGATCGCCATGACCTGGCGCATAGAACATCGGCTTGCCGTCTTCGTCGCGCGCGATCTCGCCGTTCTCCTCGAGTCGGACACTTACGAACTGTGGAAAGACGTGGACGGGGGTCCGATCGGTTTCGTAGCGCTTGCCGAGCGCCTCAACCTCTTTATGAGTCGCAAAGGAGCTCATGATGAAGATCGGCAGCTCGGTCTCGAGCCGTTCGGCGAGGATGCGCAGATCCCGCAGCTTGAGCCCCAAAAAGCTCTCGCCTCGAAGCGCCTCGACGCCGGCTTTCACCACGCCGCCAAAGCGTGTTGCCATCCCACCAGCGAGGATCACGGCGCCGACGCGTCCCTCGCGGATGGCGCGCTCTCCTTCCTCTGTGAGGTGCGCCCGCTCCGCGCTTCCGCTCGGGGGAAGCCTGAAAAACTCCCCGTTCGGTTTCGCTTTAACCTCCCCTTTGATACGCTCATTTCGCCTCTCTCCTTCGATGAGAGAGCGACGAAGCGCCTCGAAGGTCTCTTCCTCGAAACCAAAAGATTGAAGAAATTTTCGGGTGCTCTCGTCAAACAATGCGATCGGCCTCCAGAGATGAGTCAGATGTACATGAGAGCCTATACGATGAAACCCGGTGGAGTCCGCCTCGGTGTTTCGGCCATCGCGAAATCCACTGCGCTGGCTCGTCTTGGCCCAATACATGCTTAACTCTAACGAGGCTGATCCCAAGGAGAATCCGATCGTGCTCTTTTCCCGAATCCCCCACCTGCTCGCTCTTGCGCTGCCGTTCGCCCTCCTTGCGGGCTGCGCGGCTCGCGTGTCGACGACACACTATCCCGACTACGACGGGACCTATTACGCCGAGTCCGAAGCGGATGTGGTCGTGACCGTACCGCACGCTCCCCCGCCGCCGCGGACGGTCGTGACGGTTCGGCCTCCGATGCCCTATGCGGGTGCGATCTGGATCGACGGCCATTGGCGTTGGGTCGGCTCGCGATACGTCTGGTACGACGGATACTGGGTTCGTCCGCCGCGTCCGGGCTACGTCTATGTGCGCCCGCGCTGGGAGGTTCGAGGCGGTCGGCATGTCTACGTCCAAGGGCATTATGCCCGAGCCGGTGCGACGCCGGGGCGCCCTGTTTATCGTACGCCTGCACGCCCGGCGCCTTCGCGCGCGACGCGGCCCGCTCCCGCGGCGTCGCGTCCGGCGACGAGCCCGCGTCCTGCGGCATCGCGTCCGTCGAGCAACACGCGCCCTGCGGCATCGCGTCCGTCGAGCAACACGCGCCCTGCGGCATCGCGTCCGTCGAGCAACACGCGCCCTGCGGCGTCGCGTCCGGCGTCGAACCCCCGCACAACGCGGACCAATACGGCTGGAAGCTCGCGCGGTTCGGTGAGCTCGCCTTCGCGGAGCTCGAGCCGTTCGTCTTCGGTTGGGCGAAGCAGCAGCGGTAGCCGGCCCGCGTCGAGCGGACGGAGCTCACCGGCGAGTCGCAGTCGCTGAGCTTTCCTAGGCCTCATGCATCCGAAAGCGCTCCGCGAGCCCGAGCAGGTTGCGCGGAGCGAGCGGATCTCGCCGCTCCCTAAGCGCCGTGGATACCCTGGGGCGCGAGTCCGCGTCGGCCGAATCAACGCCTTCTCTCTCTGCTTCGGTAGCGCGTCCCTGGATCGGAGCCTTTGCCCGCACCGAAGGGGGTTGCCGCTCAACGCTCCGCTCAGGGCCTCGATTTCTTTGGTGAGCCGGGCGTCGAAGCCCGGTCAGGTGGCCGCCCCTTCGTTCGGGCGCACGTCAACCCGCGATCCGGGCCTTCGCTCTCCGTTTTTCAGGAGCCCTTCCACGGCGTTGGGGCAAAGGCGGCCCAAAGCCAAGCGTACACTTGGATTTCGCGCCATGCCTTGCGCGAGGGGATAAGATAGGATCTCAATCCGTGAACAGACGGGGCCATCTCCTTTGCGCCGCCTCCTCGAACCTAGGTATCTCCTCTTTTTTGCAGCGCTGCTGGGATCGCTTGCCGTGCATCTCCCGACGTACGTCTCGCTCGGGTGGCTCGCGGAGCGTCTCCTCGAACGGAGTGAGGCCGAGACGCGGAGCGCGCCGAGCGAGACCGCACCTCAAGATTCGGACGCGAGCGACCCTACCGCGAAACGCCCCGACGAGCGGAGCTTCGTCGAACTCGTGCCCATCCAAGACCCCCCTGACCTCCCTGACGTCCCCGAGACTCCGCGCGAAATTCCGCCCATCGAGCCGCCTGCCGAGCCCGAAAAGATCGAAGAGAAGGTTGTCGCCGAGGAGCAAGCCACCCCGGCGCGGCCGAGGCCCCCGATTCCCGAATCCCCCGAACACGCCATCATCCAAAAGAGCCGCGATCCCGACGTCGAGCCGCCGCCGGACACGCCATACGTCGCCGAAGAGAACCAGCGGGTTGAAGAGGAGACGGTCGCTGCGATCACCAATACGGTACGCGACGATGAGATCCCTGAGCTTCCGAGCCGTCCGGAGCCCGCCGAAGACGATCCGTCGCTTGAGGGAAGCGACGAGGAGGACGAGCTTGCTGGCGTGCGCGATCGCGAAGGTGAAGAGCGCCGTCCGCCGGTTGAGCCCACGCGCCCCGAGCCGCCCCAAGACGCGCCCGCCGAAAGTCCGCGTGAGGAGCGAAGGGCCGGGCGTTCGCGCGAGGCCGATTCGGACGAGCAAGAGATCGTCATCGACGATGGTTTCGGGAGTTTTGCGATCCGCGGAAGACGCGGTCCGCGCGAAGCGGCAGGGGAGGGAGGTCTCTCCTCGGAACGACGCCGCGCGCCGAATCTCAAGCTCGGCTACGCTCAGTTCGAAGGGATCATTGGCGCGGACGTCCTTGCCGACGATCGCCTGACCGAAGCCGAAGAGCGGCGTGCAAGACGCCGCGGCTCACGCGCCTCAGAGGATTTCCAAGAGTTCCGCGCCTCGCTCGAAAACTTCGTCTCGAACGTGAAGACCGGCAATCAGACGGCGCTCAACGCCCGGCGCAGTCCCTTCGCCGCCTACATTCAGCGCGTCCACCTTCGTTTCCATGAACTCTTCCACGCGAATATGGCGAACCTCCCGCGCGACGGGGCGCATTCAGACGAAACTCTGATCACGCGCCTCGAGATCGTGCTCGAAGAGGATGGGCGATTGGTCGAGGTCGGCGTCGTCCGAAGCAGCGGGCAGATTCTCTTCGATTTGGCCGCGTACAGCGCCGTGAAACGCGGCGCCCCTTATCCGGCTGCTCCGGGTGAAATCTTGAGCGACGATGGGCGCGTCTACCTTCAATGGGATTTTCGACGCGATATGATGGCGTGCCATCAGCTCCAAGCACGCCCCTTCATTCTTGAGGGGCTCAGCAATCGCCGGAGCGAGCCTCGAAGACGCTTCAACTCCGCGCTCTCTCCTTGATTAGCGGGCTATTCAAGCGCAGTGTTGGGGCGTGAGTTTCGTCGATCAAGTCCATATCCGTGTCAAGGCCGGCAAAGGTGGGGATGGCGCCATCGCGTTTCGCCGCGAGGCGCACCGTCCTCTTGGCGGCCCCTCTGGAGGCGACGGCGGCAAGGGCGGGAGCGTGATCTTCGTCGCCAAGACGCGACTCTCCACGCTCCTCGATCTCCAATACCAACGCGAGATCCGCGCGCGCGACGGTGAAAAAGGCCGAGGGCGCGATCAATACGGCAAGGGTGCGCCCGACGAGATCATCGAAGTGCCGGTCGGCACGCAGATCTTCGACGCCGAGACCGGTGAGCTCATCGCCGATCTCGACGAGCCCGAAAAAAGCGCCGTCGTCGCGCGAGGCGGCCGGGGAGGGCGCGGGAATATGCATTTTGCCACGCCCGAAGAGCGCGCACCGCGTCGGGCCGAGCCCGGTGAGCCCGGTGAAGAGCTCGATCTCCGTCTCGAACTCAAACTGATGGCCGACGTCGGCATCGTCGGCTTCCCCAACGTCGGTAAGAGCACGCTCATCGCGTCGATCTCTCGCGCGCGTCCCGAGATTGCCGACTATCCCTTCACGACGCTGACGCCCCAGCTCGGCGTCGTTTCGCGTGGGCCAGGTCGCTCATTCGTCGTTGCGGACATTCCCGGCATCATCGAAGGCGCCGCCGAGGGGGCGGGGCTCGGTCTCCGTTTTCTTCGCCACGTCGAACGCACGCGCCTTATCGTCCATCTGATCGCCTACGATCCCGATCCAAAGCGCGATCCGCTCGCGGATTTCGACATCCTCCGGCGAGAGATGGAGCGCTTCGATCCGGCGCTCGCCGAACGCGAAGTTTTCGTTGCGCTTGGCAAGGCCGACCTCGAAGAGACGGCGCTCTACGAGGAGGAGCTCCGGAAGGAGTTTGAATCGCGCGGCTATCCATTTTTCGTGATTAGCGGCGCGACCGGACAAGGCATCGAGCCCCTGCTCGACGCGCTCGAGACGAAGCTCGAGGAGCTGAAGGCTCCCATCGAAAAAGACGATCCGCCGCCTTTTTCGAGTGAGGATCGCCCGCACGGTGATCTGGTCGGATTCCCCAAGCCCCCTGATGAAGAGTGAGCGCTCCATAGGCTACGGCGCGTGGCTTGTCGCGCTCGGCTTGGCGCTCCTCATGGCCGCATGGAGCGTGAGGCCACAACGAGCGAACGCTCAAGAGCGCATCCGCGATAACGATTATTCGCTCGATCTCGCCCAAGGTCTGGCCATCGGCTCGGTTCAACAGGTCGGCATGGGCAACGCGTTCACGGCGATCGCCAACTCGCTCGGTGGCGTTCCCTTCAACCCTGCAGCCGCTGCAACGCGTGGGATCAACGAGCTTAAATGGATCGAACCCCGCGGTGATTTCGCGATCTCCTTTCCCGGGGCCTTCGGACAGAACGATTTCTACAATAACGGTCTCGGGATGAGCCGCGGGCTGAACATCGACGACTCGATCCTCGTCGGTGGCGGTTTCGGCATTCAGATCGGCTCTTTTGGTACGTCGCTTCTCATCGATTCGCAGAGCTATGTGGTCAACGATGCCGACGGTGAGGCCCTCTCGACCGTGGTCCTCCAATCCTACCGGCTTAGCGGCGGATTCGGAGTGCTCAATGGCGATATTGTTCTCGGGGCCAGCCTCCTCATCTCGCGCTCGATGATCGCGGATCGCTCTCTTATCCAGATCATCGTTCCCACCTATGCGCGCGAGATGCTCCATACCATCGAGCCAGGGATGGAGGTTGGGGCGCTCTATAAGCCGGATGGAAAACGCTTCCGGATCGGTGTCGCTGCTGTGAGTCAGATCCGCTCTCGCCTCGTGCCGGCGGGGAGCACCGATATCGTCGAAGCCAACGGCTATATCGTGCCGACTTTTGCCGTCCGGCCTTGGGAGGTGCGTCTCGGTGTCGCGTATCAATTCGGCCGGCGCCCGTTCAATATGAGGTATCAAGCGCCGCCGAACCCCACCGAGTGGATCCGCGCGCGGGAGCGGAGAGCGCGGTGCGAGCGGCTGGTCCGGCAGCTTCGTGCGGAAAAAGCGCGCGGCATCCCGCCGATTCGAACGTTCTCGTCTACCGAGCGTGCTGCCTGCCCGCATCTACCAATTCGCCCGGCGGATGCGTCCTTCTGGGAGGAAGAGCAGCTCATTCGTGCCGAAGAGCGGGCGAACCGCGAGGCTCGTGTCAATGAAGAGCGCGCCCGCATCAAGCATCAGCGCTGGATCGACTACGAGATGCTCCCGCGCCGCTATCTCTTGGTCTCGGCCGATTTGGTGGTCATCGGCGGCGTGTCAAACTCGGTCGGCATCGACGGTTTCCTCGATCAGGAGCTGCGCCTTCATCGCGGAACGCCCTCATTCATCCCCCGAGTTGGCGTCGAGGGGGAGCCTTGGCGCAACCGCCTCAAGCTGCGCGCCGGCTTCTATCTTGAGCCCGGACGCAATGTAGGCGTTTCGCCACGTCCACATTTTACAGCAGGGTTCGATTTAAACGTCTTAACCCTTGGCTTAGGGGGACCAGTTAACCCCTACGCCATCCGCGTGGGTGGTAAGATGGATGTGGCCCGCGATTATTCAGAGCTAGGATTGACCGTGGGTTTCTGGCATTGATAAGAGGAGCGTCCCTTGCGCCCGCTCGAATCGGGGACAAGGTGACACGCCCGCCGGTTTTGACTAAGAATACTTCGATATGACCCAGCCCAAGGAGGATACCGCCCTCGGTCTCGCGAGGACCAGGTTCATCGAGGCGCTCCCGCAGAAAGCGGCAGAGCTGCACGCTTCCATCGCCCGGGTCCGTGAAACGAATGAAGACGAGCCGTCGAGGGACGAGCTTCGCCGCCGCTTCCACGCGCTCTACGCATCCTCTCAGGTCTTCCGCATCGAGCCGCTCGCCCGCTCGCTCAAGAGCTGTCTTGATGCCATCGACGCCGCCCGCGCGGAAAAGCGCACGCTCGAAGAAGCCGAGCTCAAGCAATTTGCTCGCATCCTCGACGCGGTCCCCGAGCTGGCGAAAGGCGAGCGGAGCTCGCTCGTCCCGGAAGCTTCCCAAGACGACAGCGGTGGGTCGTCTCAAGCGTATTCGGTGCCGAAGCCGGGCGAGATGACGCGCTCGCCCAAGAGCCCGACCGTGCGCGCGCGGCGCTCGTCGATGCCCACCATCGAGCGCCGCCCTTCGATGAGCTTTCGTCCGCGTACTCAATCGAGCCCCTCGAATGTGGCGACGAGCCGCGAGTTCACGAGCCGGCGCGCGGCAGCGACGCTTCGCTGCGATCGCGTCCTCGTCTTAATGATGATCGGCGGGGAGCCGATTACGCAGCGCATCCTGCCGGTCTTCCCCTCGAACCGTGTCGAGGTGATCCAATGCGCCAATGAGCGCGAGGCGGTCGAGCTCGCGCGGGTGGAGCAGCCCGATACCATCGCCATCGCGCCTTCCTATGCGAAGTCCGCGAAGCGAGCGCTCGAGGAAGCGGGGCTTGGCTTCATTCCGCGCGTTCAGCTCTCACCGGCGGGCGCTTCTGAAAAAGACTACGGCGGTTTTGGCGCGTTTGGTGTGGTTGCGGTGAACGCACCGCCGGTCCAGATCGCACAGCTCATCATCGATGCGGCTTCGGGCCCAAGCGAGAGCGCCCTTCGGCGAACGCTCGAGCCCTTAAGCGCCGCGCCCAAAGACCTTCCCGATCTGAGCGCACACGAAGTCGTCATCGCCTTTGATACGCCCGGTGTGACGGAGTTCCTTGCTTCCGAGCTGAGCGCGTTGGGTCTCAAGGTCCATCGAGCGGGCGATTCCGAGCGCGCCATCCTTCTCGCGCGTCTCCTAAGGCCATCGCTCGTTCTCGCTCAAGCGGCTCCTCCAAACGAAGGCGCGGGCGAGGCGACGCGGGATGCGGCGCCCCATCCCGACGAGGCTCAACTCGAGGAGGCCGTTTTCGGCGATCCTTCGCTCCTTCGTACGCGTCTCTGTTTTTTGCACATCCCCGAGCCTCAGCGCGAGCGGATGATCCGCGGCGCGGCGAGCGAGGCGGAGGCCATCGAGGCGGGGCGCTACGGGCTTCAAGCGCTCCTTGTCGAGCTTCTCGCGTGGATGGGCGAACGAGGCGCACGCTTACAAAACGGCGAACCGTGTCGCGGCCGTCTTCGCGGCACCGGCAATGTCGAGCTCCTCGAGGCCGTCGCTCGCACCGAGGGCCCCCTACGCCTCGAGGTGAGGGACGCGGCGCGTTTCCTCGAGATCGAACTTCTTGGTGGCGCAGTGAAGGCGGCGCGTTTCACCTCATCAAGCGGCGATTTTCTTCGAGGCGACCGCGCCCTCGACCGGCTTCCGCGCTTTGTGTCGGGTCGATTCCGACTCATGCCTTCGAAGGAGACGGACTATAAAGGACCGACCATCGCGGAGGGTACGATCGAGCGGCTGAAGGCGCTTGCGATGCGCGCAAGCGCGACCCTCGAAGTGCTGCGAGCGCCGAAGCTCGGTCGCGGCACCGAAATTGAGCTCGATGAAGCGATCGTAAGGGGCGCGATCTTCGATGAGGCCGTTGCCGATGCGGTTTTAGGCGCAAAAACCGTTGAAGGGCTCCATCAAGCCCTCGCCGAGTCGCTCGCTCAACGCGGGGAAGAAGAAGGCGCAGCGACAAGCGAAAAGGCGACGGTCGATCAGGTTCTTGGCGAGCTGATCGCGGCGGCCGCTTTCAGGCGAATCGGAGCGGCGGGGAAGGATGCCATCGGGGAGGCGCTCGCTCAGCGCGCGCTCGATCTTCCCGTAGCAGAGGGAGCGGCTGGTGCGGCGGATGGAGCGAAGCCGATCGCCACGGGACCCCGCGCGAGATCCTCGCCGTCCGTCCCGGCAGTCCCTTCACCGAGCGCGCCGTCCGCCGCCGTGCGACCGCGTCCGCGTTCCTCGGACGCGCTCCCCAAGGCGCCGCCCCCACTTCGCCGCGAGTCCTCGGTCGCTGGCGTGCCGCTTCCGAAGCCGCCTGCGCCTGTCCGAAGGACGCCATCGGGACAGGCCTTCGCCGCCGCCGGGCCGATCTCTTCCGAACAAGCACCGCGCGCAGGCGGCGAAAACCCGCCCATCGCGACCGCGCCGCCGCTTCCCGCCCGGCGCGAAAGCTCGGTCACGGGCGTGCCGCTCCCAAAGCGACCGGTCGATCGGCCGAGTGCGCCCGAAGCGCCCCGCTCATCGGCCCCGTTGGGAGGCGATGCAGCTGAGGAAAACCAAGGCGAGGCGAGCGCCTCCTTCACTCCGCTTCCGCCTCTCCCGATCGCTTCGACGGAAAAGCGCGATGTGCCGCGCGATGTACAAACGGACGCGGGCAGCGCATCGGACGCGCAGCCGACTGCATCTCAAACCGCCATCGAGGCTTTAGAGCCCGCGAAAGTCGCGTCAGAAGGTGATGAGGCGCCTCAGGCCGCGCCCGCGGACCATGCGCGCGAGCTAACGGCCGCGCCGGAGGGCGAACGGATCGAGCTTGCGGGCGCAGACGTTGGCCCGGACAACGAACGGACGGAGGAGTCTTCGCTCGTGGCCGCGCCCTCCTCATCCGAGGCGCTTGTCGAGACGGAGGCCGAGCTCACTTCCGAGCCGCCGAAAATCCCGCAGAATGACGCTGGCGAGCCCGCTCCGGCGACGCACCCCGAGAGCGCACTTACGGGGCCGAGTCAGCCCTCGGCGGGCGCAAGCGAGGCGCCGACTTCGAGCGCTCCCTGGACCGCGCCACAAAAAGCGCCGGTGCCCGAAGCCAAACGCTCCTCGCGCGAATGGTTTTTTGGCGTGATCGCCGCCGCGCTCGTCTTTGGCGTGGGTTTCTTCGCTATCGAATACCTCGATCTCAATGCGCTCTTCGGCGGCGCCTCTGAAGAAACGTCCGCTGCCGAAAAAGCACGTGACGAAGCGCGCGCGAAAGCTGGCACCGAAGACGATGCTCGAAGGGATGCAGAGGCGCTCGCTCCGCTCGAGCCGCCCCTTCCTGAGATCGAACCGCTCTATGGACGGATCGCGGAAGGGGTCGGCGGCTCGGTTCCGCGCGATCACGGTCTGCTGATCCTCGAGCTTGGCGAGCTCGGCGAGACGCCCTTCAAGATCCAGGTGGGCGGCGAAACCATCGATCCCCGCGCGCCCCAGAAAGCGCTCGCACCGGGCCGCCATGAGATCGTCATCGAGCGCGGGAGCGAGACGCTCTATCGCTATATTTTCGTAGAAGCCGGGAAGACACGCACGCTCAGCGTTCCC
>JAAZAH010000433.1 GCA_012514415.1 Sandaracinaceae bacterium | reverse complement strand
GGCTGCGGCGGCATCGAGATCGGCATCCTCAAGGACAATGAGCGGATCCTTGCCGCCGAGCTCGAGGATCACGCGTTTGAAGGATTTGGCGGCCTCTTGGAGGATCGATTTTCCAACCTGCCGACTGCCCGTAAAGACGATGAGGTCGACATCGGATTTCACCAGCGCCTCGCCCAAATCGCCTTCGCCGTGGATGAGGGTGAGCGCGCCATCCGGGAGCAGTCCGCGGAAACGCTCGATATACGCTTCGGCCGTAAGCGGGACTTCTTCGGAGGGCTTGAAAATCACCGCATTCCCTGCTGCAAGGGCGGGAAAGATTTGCTGGTGCGGCATGAGCGTCGGGAAATTCCACGGCGTGATGCATGCCGCGACCCCAAAGGGATCGCGCACGATGGTCGAGCGGTATTTCCCCTCGACGAGCACCTCATCACGAAGGGCGTCGAAGATCTCGGTGATGTCACGATCGATGTGCGCAAAGGCATGGCGCGCTTCGCCGAGCGACTCGCGAAGGGGCTTCCCCATCTCTTCGGAGGCGATGGCGGCGATGGCTTCGAGATCGGCGCGGAGCCGTGCACCTGCTTCTCGAAGAATGCGCTCGCGCCCTTCTAGCCCAAGCTGCCGAAGCGCCTCTTCGCCTTTTCGAGCCCGCGCGAGGATGCCGGGCAATTCGTCGATCGAGGTCTTTCGGACGGCGCCGAGTTCAGACCCATCGGGGCGGCGACTGATGAGTTGGGATTCCATGGTTGAAACCTATCCGATCCATCGGGCGCCGCATCGTCGACGGCGGAGGTGAGGGTGTGCATCGATCAGCCAAAGCCGAGGGCGTGGACTTCGCACTCGTCGAGCCCAAGGTAATGTCCGATTTCGTGGAGCACCGTGGTCTCGACCTCTTCGAGGAGCTCCTCGTCGCTTGAGGCCACATCGTAGAGATTACGGAGATAGAGCACGATGCGGGTTGGCTGCGGGATGTCGAGCTCGACGAGGTTCGGTCCCTCGAAGAGACCGAGCGCGCGTGGATCAAAGCCTTCCTTGACGAGCGCTGGATGCGGCCGCTCTTCGAGGATGACCGGCACGCGGCTGAGGCGGCGCCCGATCTCGGCCGGGAGCCCATCAAGTACCGCACGCGCGCGCGCTTCGATGGCATCGAGGAGGAGCGGCGGAAACTCGCGGAGGCTCTCGGCGTCTGCGAGCGTATCGAGCCGGAGCGTTTCGAGGAAAGCGGCGACCATTTCATGGAAGCGATCGAGCTCTTCGTAGGCGCAACCGAGCAGATGGTAGAGATCGGGATCGTCGCCTACTTGATGGGCGAGATCGCGAAGCTCGTCGACAATGGACGCGGCGCCTTCACGGGCCCAACGGAGGCGGATCGAGGCGCTCCTGACGAGGGGATGTGTGCCGCCACCAAGGAGCTCCATCTCGTGGAGGCGTGCTTCGGCCGCTTCGAGATCCCCCTCGTCGATGAGGTCGTCGAGTAAGTCGGAGAAGTCGATGAGGTCTCCATCAAAGCAGAGCCTTGCCGTATCCACTCCTTCCAGTATCGCCACTCGGATGGGGAAGGGCAAGCGATGCGCGCCGTTTTGACTCTGCTCTCGGTGGGTGGAACTGCGGATTTCTTGCATGAATTCAGATGCATAGGGCAAGGATTTCGGCGGACCCAGGTTGACGCTAAAAGCGGGAAAATCATCGATGAATATGGACGCCGCTGTCCGCGAATGGGGGGCAGTCGGCGCATCGTCGTCCATCACAAACACGCGATGCGTTTGGAGACGATTCGGCGAGGCTACGGGCCTCGATTGGGTGAGTGCGGCGCTGCGCGCATCGCATCGATCCGGGGTCGAGCTCTTCCTCGACATCCTTCGACATCCATTGGCATCCCGGCGGCTGCCGCTTCGCGTGCGGGAGGCTTCGGTATCTCGACCCTCGGCCTTTTGAACTCGGAGTAAAAATGCCACGATACCGTATGCGCTCAGTCCTGAACGCCGGCTCCTCTTTCTTCGCCCTCTTCTTCTTCGTTGCATGCTCGGGAACCACGCCCGCGAAGCCGTTCTCTCCCGATTGCGCCCGTCGCGAAGCGGGGACGCATTGCATCGGCGAGCGATTCGTCGAATGCGGAGAGGACGGCTCACTTATCCGGCGCGATAACTGCGGCGCCGAGGGGCTTGTCTGTGATGAAGAGGTCGGCTGTCAACGGTGTCATCCGGGCGCGTATCACTGCGAGGGCAACTCGCTTTATCGCTGTGATGCGCAGGGGAACGCGCTCGAGCATCTCGTCGATTGCGAGGAAGGGCTTCAGTGCAGTGCGCTCGGCTGCCGCGATCTTTGCGCCGATGCTCGCGATCGACGCTCCTATGTCGGTTGCGAATATCACGCGCTCGTTACGATGAACTCTTCGCTTTACGAAGGCTTTTCCTTTGCCCTGGCGATCGGCAACGACGAGCTCATCCCCGCAGAGATCCGGATCTACCGAGGAGAGACCATGGTGGAGCGCGCCGAGATCGCGCCTCAATCGATGGATGTCATCCGGCTTCCTTGGGTCGAAGGGCTCCGCGCACCGGAAGAAGGCGGCAGCGCGTGGGTTCCGAAGGGGGCCTATCGCATCGAGAG
>JAAZAH010000432.1 GCA_012514415.1 Sandaracinaceae bacterium | reverse complement strand
GGCATGCGGCCCTTCGCGCTCCTCCATGATCGTGAGGGCCTGATCGCGCGCTGCATCCTACATGCGATGGGCGCTTGGCGAAAGGGGGCCGGCCACTTATGAGCATGGCCCGTGAGTGGGGCGCACTCCCCTACCGCCTTCGAGCGATCGAGGCGAGCAGGTCCACACTCGTTCAGCGGCCGGCTTCTTTTTCTTCGACGATTTTCGCGAGTCGATCGACCACGGCGTCGATCTCCAGCGCGGTGCTGTCGATGCGGATGGCGTCTTCGGCGGGGCGAAGGGGAGCGACCTCACGGCCTTCGTCGACCGCGTCTCGCTCGCGGATGCTCGCCTCAATTTCTTTGAGATCGGCGGGCTGTCCGCGCTCGATCAGCTCTTTTGCGCGTCTTCGGGCACGCTCGGCGGGATCGGCAGTCATAAAGACCTTCACCTCGGCGTCGGGGAAGACGACCGTGCCGATGTCGCGGCCTTCAAGGACCACGCCCCCGTCCTTACCAAAGCGCCGCTGAAGCTCGAGGAGCGCGGCGCGGAGCTCGGGAAGCTGGCTGATGCGGCTCGCAAGCGCGGCCACCAGCTCGTTTCGGATCGCATCGTCTCGATCGACTCCATCGATGAGGAGTCGGCTCCTGCCCTCTTCATCGGCACGAAAATCGAGCTTGAGCGAGCGCGCGAGCGATGCGAGGCCCTCGGGATCGTCGGGTGCGATGCCGCGCTCTTTCGAGATGAAGGCAACGCCTCGATAAAGGGCGCCGGTATCGACCAGTTTATAGCCGAGCCGTTTGGCAAGGAGCCGCGCCGCCGTGCTCTTTCCTGCGCCGGCGGGACCGTCGATGGCGATGACGGGGCGCGCCCTTTTCACGTCCGCACCTTCTCTTCGACGATCTCGGCGCCAAGTCCTCTGAAAAGCTCGACGAAGCTCGGGAAGCTCGTCCCGACACAATCGGTATCGTTGACGATCGTCTCGCCCTCTGCGGCCATGCCGAGGATCGCGCCGGTCATGGCGATCCGGTGATCGTGGTGGCTATTGAGCGTCGCACCGCGAAGCTTCGCCCCACCGACGATGGTCATTCCGTCGGGGTGCTCCTCGCACTCGACACCGAACGCGCGCAGCATATCGACCATCACCTTGATGCGGTCGCTCTCTTTGACGCGAAGCTCTTCGGCCTCGCGGATGGTGGTGACGCCTTCGGAAAGAGCGGCGAGCGCGCAGAGGATGGGGATCTCGTCGATGCTTCGCACGATGAGCTCGCCTCGGAGCTCCGTTCCGCGCGTCTCCTGATGCTTGACGACGATATGGCCGACCTTTTCGCCGCTCGCGTTCTCCTCTTTGTCTTCCTCGATCTCGAACGCGGCGCCCATCTTGGCCATTGCGTCGAGAAAACCGGTGCGGGTCTCGTTCAGGCAGATGTTGGGCAGATGGATCTCGCTTCCAGGGATCATCGCTGCGGCGACGATAGCGAATGCCGCGCTCGAGGGATCGCCGGGAACATGGAGATCAAAGCCGCGCCAGCGCAGATTGGCCCGCGAGGGATCGAGCGTGACGGTCAAACCGTCCTCGGTGAGCGCGATGCCGAGGGCGTTCATCATCCGCTCGGTATGATCGCGGCTCTTGCTCGGCTCGGTGAGGCGGGTCGGTTCGTCGGCGTAGAGGCCGCTCAGGAGGAGGGCGCTTTTGATCTGCGCGCTCGCGACGGGGAGCGTGTAGTCGATTCCGCGGAGGGCGCGTTCCTTGATGCCGTGGATGTAGAGCGGAGGGTAGAGGACGCCCTTCTTCGCTCCTGAGGAGCCTTCGATCCGGGTCCCGCGTGCATTGAGCGGCTGAATGATCCGATCCATCGGGCGTTTGGTAAGCGACTCATCTCCGATGAGACGGCTCCCGAAGCGCTGAGCACCGAGGACTCCGGCGAGGAGGCGCATCGTGGTTCCGCTGTTGCCGCAATCGATGACCTTTTTCGGTGCACTCAGCCCGCGGAGGCCCACACCCGAGATTCGCGCGGCATCCCCAAGGAAGGCGATCTCGACGCCCATCGAGCGGAAAGCGTCCGCGGTAGCGATATTGTCGAGCCCTCCCGACAGCCCCGTCACGCGGCTTTCGCCCTCGGCGAGCGAGGCAAAGATGATCGCGCGATGTCCGATGGATTTATCGCCGGGGATGCGGGCTTCGCCGCGGAGGGGACCTTTGGATTGGATGCGGAAGCGCTTCATGGTATGCGGAGCCTTAGCAAGGCTCGGGACGAGATGCCACGTGGGGCGCGTGAGAGCGGCATCCGCGCCGGCTTCGGGATTCTATTGTCGGTCTTTCTCGAGAGCCGCCTTGAGCTGAGCGAGTTCGTTGAGCGCCTCAAGGGGCGTGAGGCGGTTGATATCGAGGGCCCGGATGGCGTCGAGGACCGGGCTGGTCTCACGCTCGACGACGATTTCGGGCTCAGTATGCGAAGCGAAAAGATCGAGCTGCGCCCTTCCATCTTTATCAATCGCACGCATCCGTGACGGGGTGCCGGAAGGGAGGGCGCCCTCTCCTTCGAGCTCTTTGAGCACTTCGCGTGCGCGGGCGAGCACCGGTGACGGGACGCCCGCGAGGCGCGCGACGGCGATGCCGTAGCTCCGGCTTGCTCCGCCGCGTGTGAGCTTATGAAGGAAGATGATCTCATCACCGAACTCATCGGCGGCGACGTTCATCGCCATTACACCCTCGCGGGTTTCGGCAAGTTCGCAAAGCTCATGATAATGTGTCGCGAACATCGCCCGACAGCCGATGGCGTCGTGGAGGTATTCGGCCACTGACCACGCGATGGCGAGCCCATCGTAGGTGCTTGTCCCGCGGCCAATCTCATCGAGGATGACGAGCGAGCGACGCGTCGCGCCTCGGAGCATCGCCGCGGCTTCGCGCATCTCGACCATGAACGTGCTCTGGCCGGTCGAAAGATCGTCACGAGCGCCGACGCGCGAAAAGATCTTATCGATGAGGCCGATCCTTGCCGAACGCGCTGGGACATACGCGCCGATCTGCGCGAGGATGGCGATGAGCGCGACCTGGCGCATCACGGTGCTCTTCCCCGACATATTGGGGCCCGTGATCAGCAAGAGCCGCTCTCCCTCGGCGTCGATGGAGACGTCGTTGGGGACGAAATTTCCGCCGCTTGCGAGTCGCTCGACGATCGGATGACGACCTTCCACGATGTCGAGCGATAGGGAGTCATCGATCTCGGGGCGCGAATAATTCCAATGTGCGGCGATTTCGGCGAGCGTGATGGCGACGTCGAGGGCAGCGAGTCGCTCGGAGAGCGAGCGAAGCGTGAGCAGTTCGTCCGCGACCTTCTGGCGAAGCTCGACAAAGAATTCGTACTCGAGCTGCGAGGCGCGCTCGCCCGCGTGGTGGATTTTATCCTGAAGCTCGCTGAGCTCCTCGGTCGTGTAGCGCTCACCCGTCGCGACGGTTTGCTTTCGGTGGTAATGCGCGGGCACCGAGCCGAGGTGAGCGCGAGTGACCTCAATATAATAGCCGAAAACTTTGGTGTATTTGATCTTGAGCGAGGGGATGCCCGTCGCCTCTCGCTCTCTCGCCTCGAGCGCGAGGATGATCTCTTTTGAGTCACTCTCGATGGCGCGGAGCTCGTCGAGCGCTTCGGAATAGCCGCGCTGGAAGATGCCGCCTTGGCGATCGAGGTTTGGCGGGGAGTCGACGAGCGCGCGACACATTAGCTCGCGCAGCGCGGGGAGCGGATCCTTTGGGCGGAGCTCGGCGATGGGATCCTCAATGAGGCCCTCTTCGCGCCCGAGCGCCTGCTCGATCTCGAGCACACCGACGAGGCTTGAGCGGATGACGCCGAGATCGCGCGGCGTCGCAAGTCCCATCGCAGCACGCGTCGCGAGCCTCTCGAGATCGCCGAGCTTTCCAAGGAGCTGGCGGAGCTCGCTTCGTAGCGGCGGGCGATCAAAGAAATACTCGACCTCATCGTGCCGCCGCCGGATGGCGTGGATATCGGCGAGCGGCGAAAGGAGTCGTCTCCGAAGGAGGCGTGCCCCCATGGGTGTTTTTGTCTGATCGAGATGAGCAAGGACCGAGCCGCGTCGCTCACCGCTTAGCGTCTCGACGAGCTCAAGACTCCTTACGGCCGTTTCGTCGAGCACGAGCGTCGCGCGTGGATCGTAGGCTTCCACGCGGTGGAGATGGAGTGCGCTCGAGGGCTGGG
>JAAZAH010000431.1 GCA_012514415.1 Sandaracinaceae bacterium | reverse complement strand
TGTCCGGACTAGACCTTCCCCTTGGACGCATCTCCGCGCTCAAGGTAGCGAAAGATGGTCCGCGGATCGACACCGAGATCGGCTGCGGTCTGCGTGCGGTTCCCGCCGTTTCGTTCGAGCGCTTCGAGGATATAGCGCCTCGAGAATTCCTCGCGCGCGACGTTCAGCGGTTTGAGCTCGGGCTCGGCTCCTTCGGTGTCGAGATCGAGATCGCTCGCATCGATGAGCGGCCCGTCGGAAAGCACGAGCGCCTTCTTCAGACGGTTCTCGAGCTGGCGCACGTTGCCGGGCCAGCGATAAGCCCGGATGGCGGCGATCGCTTCGGGAGTAAAGCCGGTGATGGCGGGATTCAGCGTCTCCGCTTCGCGCTTCAAGAGGTAGCGGGCGATGACGACCGTATCCTCGCCGCGCTCCCTGAGTGGGGGCAGATGAAGATTCACGACGTTGAGCCGGTAGTAGAGATCCTCGCGGAACGTCCCCTCTTCGATCATTTTGGGAAGATCGCGATGGGTCGCCGCGACGATCCGAATATCGACCGGCTCGGGACGATCGGCACCCACGCGCTGCACCATCCGCTCTTGGAGCGCACGAAGAAGCTTCACTTGAAGGTGGAGGGGCATCTCGCCCAGCTCGTCGAGAAAGAGCGTGCCGCCCTCGGCTTGCTGAAAACGACCGGCGCGCGTTGCCACTGCGCCAGTGAAGGCGCCCTTAACGTGACCGAAGAGTTCGGACTCGAGGAGGTTTTCGGGGATGGCGCCGCAGTTGACGACAACGAAGGGGCCATCGCTCCGATTGGAACGGCGATGGATCTCGCGCGCGATGAGCTCTTTACCGGTTCCGGTTTCACCTGTGATGAGCACGCTGATCTCGGTTGGCGCGACGCGCTCCACTTTGCGGAAGACCTCTTGAAGAATGGCGGAGCTGCCGATGATCTCGCCAAAGCGCTTCCCTTCGAGCTCCGAGGAGAGGCGATCGCGATCGAGTTTGAGCTCATCGAGAACGAGGGCGTTGTGAAGAAGAAGCGCCGCCTGCCCGGCGAAAACCGTGAGCACGTCGAGGCTCGAATCGTCGAAGAGGTTCACAACATCGTCGTTGCCGAGGTGGATGAGGCCGATCATCTGCCCTCGAAAGATGAGCGGGGCGACCATCACCGAGGAGAGCTGGAGACGCATCACGCTCTCGCTCCGCGAAAAAAGCGCGTCGTTCATCGCGTCGGAGACGACAAGGGGCCGGCGCGTCTCGACGACCTTTTGGATGATGCTGTCCGAAAGAACATCGACGCTCGGCGAAAAATCGGGTTCGCGCACATGTCGCGCCGCGGCGATGCGCGGTTGATCGCCTTCCAGTAGGATGAGTAGCCCTTTCTGTGAGCCCGTGACATCGATGATCGCGTCGAGGAAGCTCTCGAGCTGGAGGGAGACCGTCTCGAGTTCGGCGAGCCTGCGATTGAACTCCGCGAGCTTTCGCATGCCGAGCAGCTCATATTGTTCGCGTCCCGAAGCGTCCTCCGCCGCTTGGGAGACGAGACCCTCACCGAGGAGAGAGAAGCTGAACTCAAGCTCGCCCAGCAGGATCGTATCGCCGTGCTGGAGCTTACTCCTCCGCTTCTTACGGCCGTTGACTTCGATGATCGCCTTGCCGTTCAGCTCACTGAGGATGAAGTCGCGCCCGTCGAAGATGATCTGAGCATGGGACGGCTCGAGCGAAGGATGCGCGATCGAGATCTCATTGGCGCGCCCGCTCCCAATTGTCGTGATTCGGCGGCTGATCGCCGCGACCTGTGGAGGCCCCGCGTCTATCGACCATCTCAATGAAGCCATGTTGCGAGCATATCAGAGAGGCGGCATCGGGCGATTCAGAAGATGGTTCAGCCAATGAAAAACGGGCGGCGAGGATCCTCCCTCTGCCGCCCGTTTTGCCCGGCACTTTGCTCTCAGGCGTTTCGGATCGCCGGATAGGTCGGGGGGTTCTTTCCGGAGATCTGCTGGAGAAGGCGCATGACCTGGCACGTGTATCCGTATTCGTTATCGTACCAGACGTAGAGCGTGCAGCGGCTGCCCGAGACGATGGTCGCGTTCGCGTCCACGATCGACGCGTGGGAGTTCCCAACGAGATCGCTCGAGACGATATCATCCGCCGTCGCGAAATCGATCTGTTGCTGAAGCTCCGAGTCGATCGCCATCTTACGGAGATGCTCGTTCAGCTCCTCGACCGTCGTCTCGCGCGAGAGGTTCAGTGTAAGCACGGCGAGTGAGACATTCGGCGTCGGGACGCGGATGGCGTTGCCCGTAAGCTTCCCCTTGAGCTCGGGGAGAGTCTTGGCGACCGCGCTCGCGGCGCCCGTCTCGGTGATGACCATATTGATCGCCGCGGCGCGCCCCCGACGATGCTTCTTATGGAAGTTATCGATGAGGTTCTGATCGTTGGTATACGCGTGAATCGTCTCCATATGACCGCTCTCGATGCCGAAGGTGTCGTTGACGGTCTTGAGCACGGGCACGATCGCGTTCGTCGTGCAGCTTGCCGCCGAGAGCACGCGCTCCGCGGGATCGATCTCGTGGTGGTTCACGCCGTAGACGATGTTCGGGATGTCGCCCTTCCCCGGCGCCGTGAGGAGCACCTTCGAGACGCCCTTGGCCTCGAGGTGCCGGCCGAGCCCGGCGCGATCACGCCACGCGCCCGTGTTGTCGATGATGATGGC
>JAAZAH010000055.1 GCA_012514415.1 Sandaracinaceae bacterium | reverse complement strand
GCTTTCGACGATGGGAATGGCTTTTTTTTCGCCAAGGTATTTGAGCGCGATGCCTCGGTAGCCCTCGACCACGCTGACGGAATCGTTGGCGAAGATGCGCTGAGCGACGAGGCGCACTCCATCGTTCTCGGCATTTCGGCGCTCTTCGTCGGTCGATGGATCGACGAAGCGGACTCGGATCTTTCCGCCAGATGCTGCTCGGTATTCGGCGAGCAGATCGCGAGCGTAACGCTCGGTTGCGTTATGCGGAGGCGGCAGGTTCGAGGAGAAATAGGCGACGACCTCGAGTTGATCCTCGAGCTCTTTGGCGAGCCGCTTCGAGCCCTCGGAGAGCGAGAAGATCCCATTTTCCGTGAGGTCGCAGCGGGCGATGCCGAAGTTCGCTGCGAGCACATTAAGGAGGATCAAGATCGAGGAGGCAGTCAGGACGAAAGCGAGCGATTCGTAGCGCCGCTTTCGGTTGGTCTGGCTCTTGGCTTGCGCGGTCTCACTCATGTTCAACTCCATGAACGACTCTCAAGCGAGCGGAGCGCGATCAGCCCCGCGATGAGCGCGATGCTGAGGTAATAAAGGATGGCGCGTAGATCGATCACTCCCCGGGAAAGCCCGTCGAAGTGATAGGTGAAGGAGACGTACTCGGCGATGGACGCGATGGGAACGGGCAGGAGCGGGAGGAGCATCCCGATCATCGCGAACGCGGCAATGAGCATGAGTCCGACGAAGAAGGCTACGATCTGATTGTCGCTGATCGTCGATGCCATGAGGCCGATGGCGAGCATCGCCGCGCCTTGAAGAAAAAGTCCGAGGTAGCCAGAAAAGACCGGTCCCCAATCGAGCGGGCCGAGCGTGGCGACCGTGATGGCGTAGGGGAAAGTGAGCGCGATGAGCACCATGAAGAACGCGAGGACGCCGAGATATTTACCAAGGAGGACTTGGCGGTCCGTGACGGGCATCGTGAGCAGAAGTTCGATGGTGCCGGTGCGTTTTTCCTCGGCGATGAGTCCCATCGTAAGGGCCGGAGTGGCTACGACGAGGATCGCACGGAGGAGATTGAACATCTCGCGGAGGCTTGCGCGATCGTAAAGGAAAAAGGTCTCCCAAAAAAGGAAGCCGAGCGAGAAGAGAACGAGCGCGAGGACGATATAGGCGGTTGGGCCGTTGAAGAAGCTACGGAACTGCCGTGACGCGATGGTGACGACGAGAGGCATCAGCTTCGCTCCTTTCCGCCGGTCAGGCTGCGGAAAATGTCTTCGAGGCCACCCCCTCGGCGTTCGAGGCCGAGGACGACGCCGCCGCGCGCGACCACCTCGTGGAAGAGTCGCTCACGCGCGTCTCCACGCTCAGAGGGGATGATCTCGAAGTGGAGCTCGGCCGGCTCTTCGCTCGCAACGGGCCGAACCGAGCGGATCTCCTCGGCATCACCCACAGCGCGAACGAAGGCGTCCCCATCGAACCCATCGAGCTTTTTGAGGCAGAGCGCGAGCGTTTCTCTCCCTTGGCTCCGCTTCAGCTCTTGAGGGGTTGAATCTGCCACGATCTTTCCACCCGAGATGATGAGCACGCGATCGCAGGTCGTCTCGACCTCGGGGAGGTGATGGGTGGAGAGAATCACCGTGCGTTCCCTTCCGAGTTCACGGATGAGCTCGCGGACACCTCGAGCTTGGTTGGGGTCGAGGCCGCTCAAGGGCTCGTCTAGGATCAAGATGGGAGGTTCGTGAAGCAATGCTTGAGCGAGGCCGACGCGTTGTCGATACCCCTTCGAGAGCTCACGGATCTCAGCGCCGAATTTCGGACCCAGATCGGTCTCCTCGACGACCGCTCGGATGCGCCTCTTTGCGTCGTTTCCGCGGATTCCCCGCATCGCGGCGGCATATTCGAGGTATTCGGTGACGAGCATCTCGGTATAAAGCGGGTTGTGCTCGGGGAGGTAACCGATGTTTTTCCGCGCACCGACGGGATCGAGCTGGACATCGCAGCCCGCGACCGACGCCTTCCCCGAAGTCGGTGCGATGAAACAAGTGAGAATCTTCATCGTGGTCGTTTTCCCGGCACCGTTCGGCCCCAAGAACCCGACGATCTCGCCGCGCTTAATCGCGAATGAAGCGTCGCGTAACGCCTCTGCTTCGCCGTAGCGCTTTGACAGGGATTCCGCTCGTATCATGACGTCGCTTTCCACCATGGCACAGCACTCTCAGCATTCTATTAAACGGGGGACGCTCCCCCCCTAGGGTAGGGAGGGGGCGCACAGCAGGCCGCAAGGATGCTAACCACCCCATCCGAAGGATCAAGAGTTTCGCGCATTCTTCGTCTCACAGCTACAGCGGTAAATTGTGCAGTCGGTCGCGATTTTGATATGTTTGTCACGCCAACTCAGGTCCTTTGCCGATGTCGAAACACCCCTCTTCGCGCTTTATTCTCTTCTTTGGCTTCATGATCAGCGCGCTTATCGCGCATGGTTGCGGACGCTCGCTTATCTCCGATTTCTCGGATCGCTTTGAAGAGGATGCCTCGGATGGATCGACCTCGCTCGAATGCGAGGAGCTCGACTGCGATGACGGGCTCTTCTGCAATGGCGTGGAGATCTGTGTCGATGGCGAATGCCAACCCGGGGAGGCACCGCGTTGTAATGATGGCATCGCGTGTACGTTTGATTCGTGCTCCGAGGAAGAGGGGGCATGTGTCTTCGAGCCGAGCGACGCACTCTGCGAGCCGGGCGAGCGCTGTGAGCCAGGTTTTGGATGCATTCGTGAGAGCTGCACCGTCGATGCCGATTGCGACGACGGACGGATCTGTAACGGCGCGGAGCGTTGTGAGGACGAGCGCTGCGTGCCGGGAGATCCGATGGTCTGCGACGATGGGATTGAATGCACGATCGATCATTGCGACGAGGGGATTGGGGGATGCATCCACGTGCCCGATCACTCTCGATGCGACGATGGAAACTTCTGTAACGGAGAAAGTGCCTGCGATCCCGACGTGGGCTGCGTGACCGGCGCCCCGCCCGATTGCGACGATGGCGTCGCATGCACGATCGATTCGTGCGATCCCGATCGAAACGCTTGCGTCAATATCGGCCCCGACGCCGATGGCGATGGATTCATCGACGCCGAATGCGGGGGGAACGATTGCGATGATGGGGATCCGGCGGTGCATCCTGATGCGACCGAGGATTGCTCCAATGGCGTCGATGATGATTGCGACGGACTCATCGATTGCTTGGATCCGGATTGTGCGCCCGATCCCGCCTGTGGATGCATCCCGAGTCCCGAGGTCTGCGGAGACGGCATCGATAACGACTGCGACGGACTCACCGATTGCGATGATCCGGATTGCGCCATGGATCCGGCGTGCGTGTGCATTCCCAGCCCCGAGATCTGCGGAGACGGCATCGATAACGACTGCGATGGGCTCGTCGATTGCGACGATCCGGACTGCGAGGGTGATGCGGCGTGCTGCGTGCCTCAGCCCGAAGCGTGCGGAAACCGCGTCGATGACGATTGTGACGGGCTCATCGACTGCGAGGATCCGGATTGCAGCGAGGATTTTCGCTGCCGAGACTGCCTGACGTTTGAGCTTTGCGCCTGGGATATCGACGCGAACTGCAATGGTCTTTATGGGTGCGACGATCCGGACTGCTTTGGCGATCCCGCCTGCTGCGAGGCGACCGAGAGCTCATGCTCAGACGGCATCGATAACGACTGTAATGGGCTCGTCGATTGCGCCGATCCGGCTTGCGCGAGCGATCCAGTCTGCTGCACCACAAGCGAGACTTCGTGCACGGATGGGGTCGATAACGATTGCGATGGCCTCGTGGACTGCGCCGATCCCGACTGCTCCGGTAACCCGGCATGTTGCGCGCCGAGCGAGACTTCGTGCACGGATGGGGTCGATAACGATTGCGATGGCCTCGTGGACTGCGCCGATCCCGACTGTTCGAGCGATCCGGCGTGTAGCACTGGAGGTGGCCCGTTCTGTCTTCCGTTCGAGGTCGCCTGTCTCGGCACTTTCCTTGATCTCGATTGCGACGGGCTCTACGGCTGCGACGATCCCGATTGCGCTTGGTCACCTCTTTGCTGAGCGCTATAACGATGGAGCGATGAGGGGGGATGCCTCTCTCGCTCCGATCGTCGATGCGAGCGCTTATTTCACGATTGCAGAGGGATCTCCAGCGGGTCCGCGATCTCTTTCCGCTGACCGCGCGGGGCGTGCTGATCGCCGCGATCGCAGGCGTCGCGCTCCGCGATCTCGCTTACGGCGCGCTGGATTTCGTCGTCCTCGTTTTTGGGTATGCAGCCCTCCTCCTCATTGCGCTCTGCCTCCCACTCACCGTGCTCGGTTCCTTCTATTTGGCACGGAGGCTTCCGCAGTCAGTCGAACCTTTGAGGATTGTCGCGGGGCGCTTTCTCCCCAGTGATTTTCGCCAGCCGAACCTCCGATACTTTCCGTTGGTCGAGGTGGAGGTCCTGATGGACGAAGCGGGCTTCGAGCGGCGCGAGGTCCGTTCCGACGAGGGCGTTCGTGAGGAGATTCGGGCGCGGCATCGCGGCCTACACGATGCGGTCGGAAGGCAGTTTCGGGTACGAGACGCCTTTGGCCTGACGGAAATTACGCTTCGACGCCGGCTCGGCGAGGTCTTCGTTCTACCGGATCCGGGGCGCTACGAGCCGTCACTCGACCTTATCAGTGCGACGCTCGGAGATGAGCACTCGGAGCCATTTGGCGCGCCGGAGGGCGATCGGATCGATCTGAGGCGCTATCACCCGGGCGATCCGGCGCGGTTTATCCACTGGAAGATTTATGCGAGGACCGGAGAGCTCATGCTCCGCTCGCCTGAGATCGCCGTACAGCGGGCGGATCGCATCGCGCTCTACCTCGTGGCGGGTCCTGGGGACGAGGCAGCGTCAGCGCTCGCGCTCACGCTTGTAAAGGCGCTGTCACACGATGAGCGGATCGTTTTCGGGGTCGATGGGACGCCGGGGCTCATCCATGGCGCGGAGCGAGCGGCGCGTGCGATTGCGAGCTCGCGTGGATACGAAGGGCCGACCGAACTCTCTCGTTTCTTGGACGAAGCCGAGCAGGAGGGGCCCGTTGCGCTCGTCGTCCTCACGCCGCAGCGTACGGGAGCGTGGCTCGATTCGCTCGAGGCGGCCCTCCGCGCGCGTCATGGCGCGGCGCGCGCGATCATCGGCGTGGATGGAATGAACGGGCGACCACGATCGTTTTTGAGGAGAGTGTTCTTCCGGGATATGGAGCTTGAGGGACAGGCGTCCACTCGCGATCTCGCTCGGGAGCTCGATGAGGTCGAGCGCCGTCTCCGAGCGCAGTTCACCGAGGTCTTCATCGCGGACCGGGCGAACGGTTCGATTGTGCGCTCTCCCTCGACTCACGGACGGAGGGAGGCGGCGTGAGCCTCGCCATCGGAGTCCAGCTCCTTGGGGCACTGGCGTACGCGCTGGCGGCGTTTGCACTGGCGCTTTCCATCGGAGGCGTAAACGCCTCCGCCGGACTTTTCTCGTATGAGCTCGGGGGCGTCGAGTTCATCGCGGGATCGACGATCGCGGCCTTTTGCGGGGCCTTCCTCGGCACGCGTCTTTCGGAGAGCGCCCTACGGAGCGCGGCTTTTCTGCTCGTCATTCCTCTTATAGGGATGGGCCTTTTCGTCATCGACGGCGCACTTCGAGTCGGTGGGTGGAGTGCCGCGGTTTTTGGCCCCGTGAGCGCGCTGCGGCTCGCAGAGGGGCTTACCGCCGCATATTTCTCCTTCTTTTCTGCCGCTGTGCTTCGGGCGCTCTCCCTCCGCCATCGATTCTTTGGAGTCATTGAGGCCGGACTCCTACTCGTCGCTTTTTCGGAGCTCCTTTCAGTGCATCGGCACGGGGCGATCAACCGTCCGTTCGAGCTCGCGGATCGGGTGCTCTCGGCGGGCGGTGATCCGCGTGAAGTGCTCCTCATCATCGGGGCTGTGGGCGCGACGCTCTTGATGATGCTGCTCCTTCATGCGCGGAGCCTGAGGAGGAGCGCGGCGCATCTTGTGATCGCGATTGTCGCCCTTGCCCTGATCGCGACGAGCTTTCCGATTCTTGAGGTGCCCATTCCCGAAGTCGCTCAGACGGGAGTCGGGCTCCGAAACGAGCAGCGTCCTCGGGATGGAGGAGAGAGCAGCGATCGCGAAGAGCTCGATTTCGATAGTCCGGAGGGATCGGACTCGGAAAGCCCCCCCATCGCGGTCGTCAACTTCCATCACGACTATAGCCCGGAGACAGGCGTTTATTTCTTTCGTCAAGCGAGCTTGAGCGAGT
>JAAZAH010000430.1 GCA_012514415.1 Sandaracinaceae bacterium | reverse complement strand
TCGATGCTCGTTCCGCATAAGGGCATCGTCGAGCTCCGAAAGCTGCTTGAGGACATCCGAGCGGCCGAGAAGGGCGGCGACGCCACGCTCGCCGTCGCCAAGGCCGCCGGCAATGCGTTCTTCCGCTACGACTCACAATCGCTCAGCGTCAAACTCGCCGACGAGCAATTCCCGCCTTACGAAAAGGTGATTCCGACGCAGCACGCGCGAAAGCTCACCGCAAATCGCACGCTGCTCATCGAGGCCCTCCGCCGCATCAGCCTCGTCGCGCACGATAAGAGCGGGAGCGTGCAACTGAGTCTCGAGCCAGGGCTTCTCCGCGTGCAGAGCCAGAACTCCGAGGTCGGTGAGGGCTTTGAAGAGATCGACATCGATTATAGTGGAGAGCCCATCGCGCTTGGATTCAATGCGCGCTACATCCTCGATGTGCTCACAGCACTCACGCACGACGAAGTGGTGATCGAACTTTCGCGCGAGCTCGATCCCGGTGTGATCAAGCCGGTCGGTGACGACATCGATTTCGTCGGGGTCGTGATGCCCATGCGGATCTGAGTTGCACGCGATGCGCGCGGAGCGGCCAGCGGCGTCCCTCAAGCGCCGCTTTGGCAGGCAGTTTTTTCTTCAATCGCACCGGCCCTCCATCGCGTCATCGATCCGGACGAAGAAGGGTTCATGATTGCGCCACTCATCATCGAGCGCCTCGCGGTTCGCGGATTTCGCAACCTCCAGCCGCTCGACATGGAACCCGGACCGCGTTTCAACATCATCCACGGCGAGAACGGCGCGGGTAAATCCAATCTCCTCGAGGCCATCCACCTCCTTGGGAGGCTCGGGAGTTTTCGCGGCGCAAAAACCGACGATCTCCTCATGGATGGTGAGGAACGCGCCGTGCTCAAGATGCGCATCCGCGGGCCGCTCACCTCGAGCGTGATCGCGATGGAGCTCATTCGAGGGAAGTCGCGGAAGGTTGCCCTCGATGGAAAGCGCCCGCGGCGCCTCTCGGTCGTTCGTGAACGCGCGCCGATGGTGATTTTCCATCCGGCTCATCTTTCGCTCGCTTCGGGAAGCGCGGAGCTTCGGCGCGAGTACATGAACGATCTCCTCGTCCGAATCGCTCCTGGTTACCAAGAGGCGCTTGAGAGCTACGAGAAGGCCCTCAGGAGCCGCAACCGGCTCCTTCGCGATGAGACCCTCAGGCGCGACGCTCTCGTGCCCTACGAGCGACTCATGGCGCGTCACGGGGCTGTGCTCATCGAGGAACGTGCAAGGCTTACCGAGCTCATTTCGGGAAAGATCGAAGCGGTCTTCGCCGAGGTCGTCGGCGAAGGTGTCCGGATCGATGTCCGATATGAGCCGCGGGTCGATGGAGGCGAGGAAGAACTCCTCAAATGCTATCAAGAGGCGCTTCCGAAAGATCGCTCGCGAGGGTTTACAGCAGACGGCCCCCAATCCGACGAGCTCGCCATTCGGCTCGCATCGAATCAGAGCACGGGCTCGGCACGCTCTCACGGAAGCCAAGGCCAACATCGCTCCATCGCTCTGGCGATGAAAATGGTCGAGCTCGATCTGCTTGGACAGGAACTCGGAAAGATCCCGGTGCTCCTCCTCGACGATGTTTCGAGCGAGCTGGATCGCACGCGGAACCGGCGGCTCTTCGAAAAGCTCTCTCATCTAGGTGGTCAAGTATTCTTAACTACTACGCACCCAGAATTCATCCTGCTTGAAGAGAATCGGAGAGAGTTCGAGATCGACCGCGGACGCATCGTCGGGGTGAGCGGATGATCGACTTGGAGCTCGCTCGCCTTATCCAAGGCGCATATTCTCCTTGCCCCAATAGGCCCGCATTTCGGAGATGAGGCCTTCGTCGTCAAAGCGAAAGACATCAATCACATCGATCTCCATCTTGGCC
>JAAZAH010000429.1 GCA_012514415.1 Sandaracinaceae bacterium | reverse complement strand
TCGTGGAATTGCGTCGAGAAATCGTTCTCGCGCAATAACTTTGCGATCCCACCCGTTGCCGCGATATTACCGGCGGTCAAGGAGGCGAGTGAGGTGGTATCAAGCTGCTCCGTCTCGCCCGCTTCGGCGATGGGCTGACCGTTTTTATCGATGATGAACACAACCTGGGCGTTCGCCTCCTTCACCAACCGACCTACGATCGATTGGATCTGGTTGAACTCCTCTTCGTACATCACCATCTGCTGGTTCGACATCAACTCCTCCGAAAGAGGGCGCGGCCGCGCAACTGGACCTCGCGCTGAGTTTTGAAGGTCTAACACCTGCGCGTTCTGGGGTAAAGGGTTTCATGTGATCGTCCTTCGAAGAATATTATTCCTCCTCGCCAATTTCCTCCTTCTCCTCGCCTTTGTCTTCCGATTCATCGCAAGGCGGGTCTTGCGGAAAAAGGCGCGCTGGCTCCGAGTCGACCTTCGCGGTGATGTGCGATTTCTACCTCGACGGCAGAATTATACGCGTTTTCTCAAGGGTTTCGGGCCCCCCATTCACGAAGTCGATCTCCGTGGGCTTGAGCGTTCCATCGACGCGGCCATCAAGCTGCCGGCCGTCGAAGGGGTGATCGTCGTCGTCCATCCACTCGGCGGCGGTTTTGCGGCGATGTCGAGCCTGCGCGATCTGCTCCGGAAGATCGTCGCATCGGGCCGGCGCTGCATTGTCTTTCTTCCGCGCGGAGGTGGGATGAAAGAGCTCTTTGTGGCGAGTGCGGGAGGAGAGATCGTCGTAGGCAAGGGGTCGACGCTCCTCCTCGGCGGGCTCAGCGCCTCCACGACCTATTGGAAGGGCGCCCTTGAGCGCGCAGGAATCGATCTTACGGTCCATCGACGCTCCGAATACAAAACGGCGATGGAGCCCTACGCGCGTGAGTCGATGTCCGATGAGCAGCGTGAGCAAACGGAGCTCCTTCTCGGCGGGATCGATGAGGCGATCCGGGAGGCCGTAGCGAAGGCGCGCCAGCTCGATCCGGAGACCGTACGCGCCATCCTTGAACGGCCGATCCTCGTCGCTGAAGAAGCCGTCTCTCTTGGACTCGCAGATCGGGTCGCCTACGAAGACGAGCTCGAGAATCTCATGGCACGCCGAGAGGAAGGGCCGAACAGTGACGCCCTCGCAAGCGAGGTCCGGGACGATAAGCGCCAGACAAATCAAGAGCGCGCCCAACAAGCGCGATTCGACAAGCGCGCACAGAAGCGCGAAAAGAATCAGTTCACCCCGCTTCCCCTTTCGATTGCGCCGAAACTCGTCGAGCCCCAGGATTTTCTCCCTTTGCGATCGCTTCCCCTCATCGCGCTTATCCGCGTCGAGGGCGCCATCATGGACGCCGGAGAGACGCGTGCGAGCTACGATCGACTCAAGCGCGCCCTCCGGTGGGCGCGCGCGTCGAAGGCCATCCGCGGCGTGCTCCTTTACGTGGATTCACCCGGTGGAAGTGCCCTCGCGAGTCAGCTCATCCATCGCGAGCTCGTCCGACTCCGGGAGAAGAAGCCGGTGATGGCCTATTTTGGCAATGTCGCGGCTTCTGGCGGCTATTACGTCGGGGTGGGAGCTCAGAAGATCTTCGCAAATCCCTACACCATTACCGGATCCATAGGCGTCATCTCAGCCAAGCCATCGCTCGCTCGCCTTCAGGAAAAGCTAGGGCTCCGGGTCGAGACCGTGAAGACCGGCCCGTCCGCTGATTTCTTTGCGCTCCATCGTTCGCACCGGCCCGAAGAATCCGAGGCATTCGAAGCCTTCGTCGACGCACATTATCGGGATTTCGTCGCGATCGTGGCCGAAGGGCGTGGACAGGCGTTCGACGCGATCGAGGAAAAAGCGCGCGGCCGCGTGTATTTAGGGAAGGAGGCGCATGCGCTCGGGCTCGTCGACGGCCTTGGGGGGATCGGGCTCGCTTTTGATGAACTCAAGCGTGCGATGGGCCTTCCCAAAGAGATGAAGGCCGGCGTGATCGAGCCGCGGGAGCGCGGGCTACGTGCGCCTCTTCCCGAGCCGCCGCGACTTGCGCGTGAACTCGTCAAAGCGCTCGCCATTGCTGAACTCTCGGACTACATGGGGCTCGCCACCAGCCGCGATCCTGTGCTCTACTACGAACCAACGCTATCGGTTTTTTATCACCGAATGAGGAATGAATCGTGACAATGCTGCGGATCTCGACGCGCGCGATGATCGCGCTCGGTGTCTTTCTCTTTATCGGCTGTGGGCCGGCCACGACCTCGATCAAACCGGGGCCCATGCCCGAGGGGGCGACCTTCCACGGCGTCTGGCACTCGACTCAATACGGTCGGATGGAGCTCTGTGAGAGCTCGGGCACGGTGATCGGCGAATACACCAAGGACGCGCGCCATGGTCGCATCCGCGGCCGGGTCGGGGGCGACCTCCTCCGCTTCCAATGGGAAGAAGAGAAGATGGTTGTCCGCGGGCGGCCAAATGTCTCCTCGGGTCGCGGCTTCTTCAAGCTCATCCGAACCGACGAGGGGAGCGATCGGCTTGATGGAGAGTGGGGGTATGGCGACGATGAGGTGGGTGGTGGACCGTGGACGGCGGTTCTGCTTCGAAGCGCGCGTCCCGACAACTGTTATGCGAGCGTCCGCCGCGCCGACGGGACCAAAGCGAGCAGCGATCCCTTCGGCGACGAAGACGATGATGACGAATATGATTTTTGAGCGCGCCGATAGGAGCGAGGCCGCCTGATGGCTCAAATCAACCCGCTCACACGAGAGCTGCTGATCAAGCTCGTTTATTACGGCCCCGGCCTCGGTGGAAAGACCACCTCGCTCAAGCGCATCCACGAAGCCTCGCCCGTCGAGACGCGTGGGCAGATCGTCTCGCTTGCGACGCCGGTCGATCGCACGCTTTATTTCGACTTTCTTCCTCTCCGCGCGGACTCGATTCGAGGGCATCACGTACGGCTGCAGCTCTTTACCGTGCCCGGCCAGGTCTATTTCAATGCGACTCGGAAGCTGGTGCTCACGGGCGCTGACGGCGTCGTCTTCGTCGCGGATTCGCAGCGAGCGCGGATGGACGCAAACCTCGAGAGCTTCGAGAACCTTGCGGAAAACCTCGAGGCGCAGGGGCGCTCGCTTTCCGAGATGCCCCTCATCCTCCAATACAACAAGCGCGATCTTCCCGGCGTGATGAGCATCGAGGAGATGGATGCTGAGCTCAATGCGCTTGGAGCGCCGGTCTTTCCGAGCTCGGCGGCGACGGGGGAGGGGGTGCTCGAGGCGCTCGATGCCCTTGTTCAAGCCGTGATCGAGGAGTTCGAGCGGAAGAATCGGCTGGAGCTCGGTGGCGGAAGCGGCGAAAGAGCGACCCCGCGCTTCGAGCGTGCGAATGATGGGATCACCGAGCAGCTCGGGCGGGTAAGCCGCGAATTTGAGCTCGAAGGCTCCGAGCTCCGGGAGATCGCCGAGCCGATCCCGACTCATGAGGCGGAGGAGCGGATTTCCTCGATCCTCCCGACGGCGCCGCCCCCGCCCGGGCTCAGCTTTCTTCCGCTTCTTCGCGGGCTGAGCGATCTGGGGGATTTCGAGCGAATTGGGCGCGGCATCGAAGCGAGCTTGAGCGAAGGCGATCATGGCGAAGCGATCGCTCAATCACTCCACGGCGTCCTTTCTCTACTTGAGCTTGCGGCTCAGCGAATGGGGCTTCCCTCGGAGGAGCGAGCGCCCTCCATCGCAGCGATTGCGCTTGGTTTCAATTCGCGCTCGCTGCTTCGGTTGCGGACGCTCGCGCTCGAGCCATCGCCGGACTGCAATGCGGCCCTTGAGGCCTACGCGCTCTTCATCGAGTTCAGCCGTGGGGCGCTCGAGCTCGGGCGCGCGGCGCGCTGAGTGCCGGTCGAGTGCGCGCAAGCGCTAGGCGGACCGGCGCGGCCTCGAGCTCCGTCCTCGACCCGCGATCCCCCGCGCACTTCGCTTCGGTAGCGTCGAAGTTCGAGCCTACCGATGAAGATGCATCCCCCCGCATGTCCGAGAGGAAGGCGACGGCGGGCCGTTTCGTCCGTGACCGAGCCACGCTAGGGCCGTGGGCACCATTGACCGGTGAACTGCCCCGCCGAGGCTCGATGGGCGTTCGCTCGCCGGAGGGCCTGAAAGAGCGATTGGGCTTCTTCACAGCGGCCGCGCATCAAGTCGTTCCCCACGGCGCGTTCGCCAAGTCGGGAAAGCTCGCTTCTTACGGCTTCGATAGGTGGGATCTCTCCGAGGATGCGGATCGCATCGTTCAGGCGGCTGCTCGCCTCGCTGAGTCTCCCCGCGCGCATCGCGCTACGGGCCTCATCGAGGATGGCTTCGCCCCGAGCCAGCCGCTCCGCGTTGTCGCTGGTCGTGAGAGCGCTCCTCGCGCTCAGCGCTGAGGCCGCGCTCTCCGTGCGGGTGATATCCCCTAGCCGCACGGCTTCGAGTGGCTGATTGGGAGGTGGCCTTTCGACGGATGCTTCCGCCTCCGCCGCCGCTGCGCGAGGCGCAGTCGACCGCGCGCTCGTGGCGTTTTCAGGGGCTGCGCCCCGTGGCCTTTGCGAAACGTGCCGATTGTTGGACGTTCGAGATTGCGCTCCTCGCGGCTGAGGGCGCTTCGCCTTCGCGCCCTCACGGCGACCTCGAGCGCTCTCTTCGATCGCGTCCTCTTCGCGCGTTGGAAGTGGCCGCACCGCGCTTCCGTTTTCGTCGGCCGCATCGAGACGGTCCGGACGCGCCACGCTTGAAGTTGAAGAGGTGACGCGCTCCGCTCGGTCTCCGCTTGGATCGTCGAGCGCTCCGCCCGCTCCCGAAAAGAGTCGGTGAGCGTCAAACATGAAGGCGAAAAGCGCAACAGCGCAAAGCGCGACCAGGAGGAGGAGGCGCTTTAGGCGAGTGGGTGCGCCAAGAGGCTCGATGAGAGGAGCGATCTCGTCGTCGTCGTCGTCGTCATCGTCATCGTCATCGTCATCGTCATCGTCATCGTCATCGCCGTATATGCCGTCGAAGAAAGCTACGCTCGTCGGCGCGTTTACCGGCTGCGCTTGTCGCGCACTTGCCTCTTCAGGTGCCTGAGTTGGAGCGCTCGAGGAAAGCGAGCTCGTCGCCTCTCTTGAGTCGCCAGCCGCGCCGAGGCTGAGCGAACTCTTTGCCGTCAGCAGCCAGCCGTCGCGTCCGTTTTGGACGCCTGTGAACTCTTCGAGGAGCTCCATCACATCGCTTTGTCGATCGTCCGCCGATTTCGACAGCGCGCGCATGACGGCGTCTTGGCGATGATTTGGAAGCTCTCTGCCACGCTCCAGCTGTTCGAGCCCGAGTGGCGGCTCCGAGAGATGACGATTCGCCCACTCCCAAGGAGTCTTTGCCTCAAAGGGGAGCCGCCCCGTGAGCATCTCGTAAAGGATGACGCCAAGTGAATAGAGATCGCTCCGCGCATCGAGCTCGTCATCACGAAATTGCTCGGGGCTCATATACGGAGGCGTCCCTAGAACCATCCCCTGCATCGTCAGCTTGGTGCGCTCTGCCGCTTCATCACCACTCCCCGCCGATGGCGCGTGGCGCGCAATGCCGAAATCAAGCACCTTCACGAAGTCGGGCTGACCCGCGCGCTCCAGCAGGAGGATGTTGTCGGGCTTCAAATCTCGATGAACGACGCCGAGCTGGTGGGCTTCGTAAAGCGAGCCCGCGATCTGGATGAGGAGTCGATCGATCCGCTTGAGCTCGAGCGGGCCCTCACGCTCGAGGATCGATCCAAGATCCTCTCCATTGAGGTGCTCCATCACAATGAAGAGCTCGCCTCCATCGAGCTCTCCAAAATCAAAGAACTGAACGGTATTTGGATGATGCAGCTGAGAGACGATCTCGCACTCACGAAGGAAGCGGCCGGCGACGTGCGCGTTGCCCGAGAGCTCGGGACGCAGCGTCTTGATCGCGACATGCCGCGTGGTCATCCCGATTCGCTGCTCGGCGAGATAGACCTTCCCCATCCCCCCTTCGCCGATGAGCCCTCTGATGCGGTAGCGACCGAGGAGGACACGCCCGAGCATTGGATCGGCTTCGTGTCGCGGAAAGTTCAGCCGCGCGCCACACCCTGGGCAAAACTTTGCCCCGGGTTCCACCGGATGCGTGCAGCTCGGACAGGCGTTTTGCATGGTGAAAGGAACGGATGCGGGGCCATCATCCGAAAGGTCTGACGGCCCCGCTTCATCCTAGACGCAAAACGCGCGCGTTGTTCTCAAAAATCAGGAGAGCGCGGCAATCAGCCGATCGAGATCTTCTTTAGTATGGGTCTCGACAACGGCGAGGAGAAGATCGCCCGCGTTTCCGCCGAAGCGGCCGAGCTCGATTCCACCGAGGATGCCCTGATCTTCGAGTTTGCGAAGGCGACCGGCGACATCTCCATCGTCGAAGCGGATGACGAACTCATTGAAAGTTTTTCCCGAATACGGCAGCGTCACCCCCGCAATCTTCGAAAGACCTGCTTTGAGGTATTCGGTAAGGGCGAGGCATCGGGCGCCGGTCTCCTCGAAGCCGCGACGCCCGAGCAGAGCGGTGCGGATCGTCATCGCGAGCGCGATAAGCCCGTGGTTGGTACAGATATTCGAGGTTGCGCGTTCACGTCGGATGTGCTGCTCGCGTGTCGAGAGCGTGAGCACGAAGGCGCGCTTTCCATCCTGATCGACGGTCTCGCCGCAGAGGCGACCCGGAATTTGCCGAAGGTACTCGGACTTACACGCGAAGAGACCCACGCCAGGACCGCCGTACTGCGGCGTCACAGCGAGCGCTTGTCCTTCGCCGACGGCGATATCCACCCCGAGCGCTCCCGGCGCTTCGACGAGGCTAAGCGCGTAAGGCTCGAGCGTCACGCTGATAAGAAGGGCCTTGGCGCCATCGGCCAGCTCACGGACTGCGCGAAGATCCTCGACGATTCCGTAAAAATTCGGGTAGCCGATGAGGATGGAGGAGGTTTGTTCCGTGACGGCCTCCTTCAGCTTCGTCGCATCGGTCGCTCCGGTCTCGGGATCGATGGGGACGAGCACGAGTTCGGCGTCAGGGAAACCAGAAAGGTAGCCGCGGATGGTGCCGATCACATGAGGATGGAGGGCCTCGCTCGCAACGATGCGGTTCTTTTTGTTGATCCGCCTCGCCATGAGCGCCGCTTCGGCTGCCGCGCTCGCCCCGTCGTACATCGAAGCGTTCGCGATATCGAGACCGAAGAGCTCACAAACGATCGTCTGGAACTCGAAGATCGCTTGGAGCGTTCCTTGCGAGAGCTCGGGCTGATAGGGCGTGTAGGCCGTATAAAACTCGCTTCGAAGAAGGAGCTGATCGACCGCCGGAGGGATGTGGTGCGCATAAGAGCCCCCGCCAAGAAAGGAGAGCATCTTCGCTCC
>JAAZAH010000054.1 GCA_012514415.1 Sandaracinaceae bacterium | reverse complement strand
TCCTCATCCACTGCAATACGGGCTCCCGGCGCCGCCTCATCCGCCTCGGCCCCACGAGCCTCGCCGAGGATCTTTTCTGGCGCGCCGCCGAGATCATCATCGGCCCAGATGGGGAATGTCTTGTCGAGCAGATCGTTGGGCTCAATGGGCGCCCGCCCGACGTTTGTGATGCCTATATCGCGTATGGACTCCGCACAGGATACGTCTTCCCAAGCGGGTCGAGCCGACGCTAAACTTCATCCACAACCATAAATTGCACCACAACCTGCAAGCGCGTGAAAATTATACGAAGCCGGCTGTTCGCTTTAGCGATGGCTGCTAGAGTCTCGGGCGGGGGTTCGCTCTCGATCTCCCTGAGCCCGCCGCTTTTATACGCGCTTCATCCATAAAACCGGAGCGTCGCGGACGCTCTCAACAACGCGCATCATCGGGAAAATCACATGGTCGGACTCATCATCGCACTCGTCGTCGTCGCCATCCTCGTCTTCTGGATCATCGGCATCTACAACGGGCTGGTTAAGCTCCGGAACCGCTTCAAGAACGCCTTCGCGCAGATCGATGTGCAGCTGAAGCGCCGCTACGATCTCATCCCGAACCTCGTCGAGACGGCCAAGGCCTATATGAAGCATGAGAGCGAGACGCTCGAGGCCGTGATCAAGGCGCGGAATATCGCCGCATCGGCCGCTCAGGCTGCCGCCGCGAACCCGGCCGATCCGGGCGCCATCCGCTCGCTCTCTCAGGCCGAGTCGGGCCTCGGCGGCGCGCTCTCTCGCCTGATGATGGTCTCCGAGAGCTACCCCGACCTCAAGGCGAACCAGAATATGATGCAGCTCTCCGAGGAGCTCACCTCGACCGAGAATAAGGTCGCCTTCGCGCGTCAGGCCTATAACGACGCCGTCACCGAATATAACGAGAAGCGCGAGATCTTCCCGAACGTGATCTTCGCCGGCGCCTTCGGCTTCCTCCCGGCAGAGCTCTTCCGCATCGAGGATCCGGCTGAGCGCGAAGGCGTCAGAGTGAACTTCGGCTAAGCCAAAGCGCTGCCGCAATTCGCCATGATCGCTACGGATTTTTTCGCGGCCCAAGATCGCGCGCGAGCGAACTCGAAGAGGCTCGTTCTCCTCTTCATGCTCGCCGTGATCGGCATCGTCCTCGCGGTGAGCGCCTGCTTCTTCCTCGTGATGAACGCCGATGTGCTCGCGGTCACGACAGCCGGGCCCGAACGTCAGGCGATCCTCGCCGAGGCCTTCCTCGACTCGCTCCCCGCCTTCGGGTTGATGGCGCTCTTCACCTTCGGCGTCGTCGGCGCGGCCTCGGGCGTCAAATGGCTCCAGATCCGCGAGGGCGGACCGGCCATCGCCGAGATGCTCGGGGGGACGCGGATCGATCCGATGACGAGCGATCCTTTTGAGCGGCGCCTCGTCAATATCGTCGAGGAGATGGCGATCGCCTCGGGCGTGCCGCTCCCCGAGATCTACCTCCTCGCCGAAGAGGAGAGCATCAACGCCTTCGCCGCGGGGCTCACGACGAGCGACGCCGTCGTCGCCGTCACGGCGGGCGCCATCGAGCAGCTCAGCCGCGACGAGCTCCAGGCCGTCATCGCGCATGAATTTGGCCATATCCTCAACGGCGATATGCGGCTCAACGCCCGGCTCATCGCCATGCTCGCCGGAATCTTCGTCTTTGTGGTGCTCGGGCGGATCGCCATCCGCGTGGCGATCCACTCCGGCGGCCGGCGGCGAAACAATAAAGACGCGACACCGCTCGCCTTTCTCGCGGTGGGCGTCGGTCTCATCATTCTTGGATCGCTGGGCTTCTTCTTTGGCAGACTTATCCAAGCGGCCATCTCACGGCAGCGCGAATTCCTCGCCGACGCTTCGGCGGTCCAGTTTACGAGGAATCCGCTCGGGCTCACGGGCGCATTTAAAAAGATCGGCGGGCTCGCGGCCGGATCGCGCATCCTCAACCCCCACTCCTCCGAGATGAGCCATGCCTATTTTGCGCAAGGCTTTCGAGATAATTTTTTGACGCGTCTCTTTGCCACTCACCCTCCCCTCATCGAGCGCATCCGTGTGTTTGAGCCCAATTTCACGGGAGAATACGCCGAGCCCTTGAGCCGCGAGGAGGCGCTCCGTGAGCTTGAACGCGAAAAGCGCGAGGCAAAGGCGCCGCCAAAACCGCGACGCCCCCTCGGAATGCCGATCCCGATGGACGCGCCGATGGGCTCCGGAAAAATGGGTGAGCCTGCCGCCATGATCGGGCAAATCGGAATCCTCGACGAACTCGCCCAAAAACGCGCGCATGAAATCCACCAAGCGTTTCCGGAGCGTCTTCACGCCGCGGCCCAGGATTCCGAGCAGGTTCGCGCACTGGTCTACGCGCTTCTCTTCGAGCGCGAGAGCGAAGGTGTACGTGCACAACAGCTCCAGCTTCTCGAGCGCTCACTTGCAGCCGAAGAGTTCGAGCTTACAAAAGAATTCGGCGCGCTCACCCTTTCCATGGGTGCGCGACTTCGCTTGCCGCTCGCACAGATCGCCTTCCCGCAGCTGCGACATCTTGAAGGCGAAGAGCTAAGCGAATTTCTTCGTATCCTCGATGGGCTCGCCCAAGCTGATGGCCAGATCGACGCCTTCGAATTCGCGCTCACCCGACTCTTTAGCCATCACCTGAAGACGGCACATCGGCCGCTTGAGGCGAAGGAGCGCTATCGTTCGCTCGGCGGTCTTCAGGATGAGCTCTCGATGCTCTTTTCTTTTCTTGCGGGTCTCGCAGAGCCCGATGAGGCCATCCCTCGGGCCTTCGAGGTCGGGGTGGCGCGCCTCGAGCTCCAAGGCGTACGGCTGCTCGAGCCGAGAGAGCTCCGTTTCGAAGCCCTCGATCTCGCCATCGAGACCCTTTCGCTCACCCGCTTCGCGCTCCGAAAAAAGATCCTCGAAGGGCTGGCGATCACGGTCGCGAGCGACGGAAGATTTACCGACGAAGAGGCGGATCTCCTCCGCGCCATCTCGTCCATCTTCGAATGCCCGATGCCGCCCATCCCCCTCGATGAGGCAGAAATCGCGGCGAGCGCCCATGCCGAAGCGTGAGCACATCGCCTCCCCCCTTCCGGCTTTCGCATTCTGCTTTCGGTCCTATACTTCAATAAACTCTCTAGTGCGCGCTCGCGACGCTTAGATGCTTAGGAACGAACGCTGCGACCAAGCTCGAAACGGCTAGATCGACAAGGATCGACAAGAACAGAATGCGCTACGCCCCCCCTGCCTCAACCGCTTTCCCCGTCCTCCGAATTTCGCAAGAGGGCATCTCCGCCGAAGGCAGCTTCGCCGAGACACAGGCGAGCTACCTCCGTCCGGATCCGCGCCTCGTCAAGAAGCTCGATTCGCTCCTCAGCGAGAAAAAGATTGGCATCGTCGCGCATTTCTATATGGATCCGGAGCTCCAGGGCGTGCTCGCCTCCTGTAAGCATCCTCATGTTTTTGTTTCAGATTCGCTCTTGATGGCCGATCGCGCCGTCGAGATGGCGCGCGAGGGCGCGCGCTCCATCATCGTCCTCGGTGTCGATTTTATGAGCGAGAATGTGCGCGCGATGCTCGACGCTGCCGGATTTGAGGATGTCCCAGTCTATCGCGCCGCCGAGGAAGAGATCGGCTGCTCGCTCGCCGAGAGCGCTGAGACTGAGGCCTATCGCGCCTACCTCGAAGAGGCAGCGCGAAACGCCCCGGCGCTCCACGTGGTCTATATCAATACGAGCCTCCAGACGAAGGCCGAGGCCCAGACGATCGTGCCCACGATCACGTGCACCTCATCCAATGTCGTAAAGACCGTGCTCACGGCGGCCGCCGAGCTTCCCGAGCTGAATATCTTCTTTGGCCCTGACACTTATATGGGAGAGAACCTCGAGTCGCTCTTCCGCTCGCTCAGTCAGCTTGATGATGCGGCGATCAAGACCGTGCACCCTGCGCACGACCGAGAGAGCATCGCGCGCCTCCTCGAGCGCTTCCATTATTTCCGCGAAGGGAGCTGCGTCGTCCACCATCTTTTTGGCGATGATGTCGTCCGCAGGGTGAGGGCCGAGCACGCGGACGCGTACATCACTGCCCACCTCGAGGTTCCGGGCGGAATGTTTGCGCTCGCGCTCGAAGCCGAAACGCGTGGCCGCGGCATCGTCGGCTCCACCTCGAATATCCTCCGATTCATCCTCGAGAAGGTCGATGAGGCCATCGCCGAGGGCCGTTCCGAGAAGCTCGAATTCATTCTCGGCACCGAGGCGGGCATGATCACTCCGATCGTTCGCGGGGTTGAAGAGCGCCTCGCGAAGGTCGAAGGCGAGGCGCCCACCGTCGAGATCGTCTTCCCCGTCGCAACGGGTGCGATGGCCGCGACCGGCGATCGCACCCTCCCCGTCGTCCCGGGCGTTGCTGCGGGCGATGGCTGCTCGGTCTCCGGCGGCTGCGTCACCTGTCCGCACATGAAGATGAACAACCTCCACAGCCTCCTTACGATCGCCGAGCGGATCGATCAGGAGAGCGATGAGTCGATGAGCGGCCTCCACCCCGAAAGTTATGAGGGGACGATTTCCGGCGTCCGAATCGCGGAGCTCGGGGCGCGCCCCATCCTCCATATGCGAGATTTCCAACGAAGCGGCGCCCTCTCCGAAGGGCTTCACGCAGAAATTCTTGGAAAATCCTCATTAGTTCAGGCCGGCTGACTTGACCTAGGGCGAGACGTACTTACTGTCTCGCCGCATCCCCTTATGGCCAAGCGTGATTATTATGAGGTCCTCGGCGTCGGCCGCGGGGCCGACGATCGCGAGCTGAAGAAAGCCTTCCGTAAGCTCGCCCTCCAATACCATCCCGATCGCAACCCTGACGATCCGGAGGCCGAGGGGAAGTTTAAGGAGGCGTCCGAGGCTTATGACGTCCTCTCCGATCCGGAAAAGCGCGCGCTCTACGACCAATTCGGCCATGAAGGGCTGAACCGATCGGGTGGCGGCGGGCCTGGCTTCCAAGACATCGGCGATATCTTCAGCCATTTCGGCGATATCTTCGGCGATTTCTTTGGGGGCCGGGGCAGCCGCCGTAGCTCACCCAACGCGCCGCGGCGAGGCTCCGACGTGCGCTACGATCTTGAGCTCACGCTCGAGGAAGCCTGCTTCGGCGCCAAGAAGGACATCACCATCCGCATTCCCGTCCCCTGCACCGCGTGCTCGGGGACAGGGGCCGAAGGTGGCAAACTTGATACTTGCGGCCACTGCGGTGGGCAGGGGCAAGTGGCGCATCGCCAAGGCCTTTTTGTGATGTCCACCACCTGTCCCGTCTGCCGAGGTCGTGGCGCGACCGCGAAGGCGCGCTGCGGCGACTGTCACGGAGCCGGCGAGGTCGAGCGCGAACAAAAAGCGAGCATCGTCATCCCGGCGGGAATCGAGGAGGGGCAGACGCTTCGGGTCACCGGGAAGGGGCAGCCCGGGACGCGCGGCGGACCGGCTGGAAACCTCCTCGTTCGCATCTACTTGAAGGACCACCCCATCTACGAGCGCCACGGCGATAACTTGGTGCGCGCGCTCGATCTAAGCTTCCCCGATGCGGCGCTCGGAACGACGCTTGAAATCGACGATCCCGATCCCGCTTCGGATAAAAAGCTCAAAGTGAAGGTGCCCGCGGGGACTCAACCAAGCGAGACGATTCATCTCCCCGGCGCAGGCGTGCCTCATCTTCGCGGAAGGGGGCGCGGTGATCTCATCCTCGTCGCTCGCGTGGCCGTCCCCAAGAAGGTTTCGCGTAAGGCGAAAAAGCTCCTCAACGAGCTGAAGTCTGAGCTCGGCTGAGCCCGCTCATCGAACGTCCGGTTCGCCTTCGTTGACGCGCTCGGCGGCCAAGAGCTCGGCTTCGGACGGTTCATGGGGCGCTTGCTCTTCCGCGGGGCGAAGCCGTAGGGGCGGCTCGATGAAGCGGCCCTCGTCGAGGAAAGCGTAAGCGGCATAACTTTGTATGACCCTTCGCGTATAGCGGCGAGTTTCACTGAACGGGATCGCCTCGACGAAGAGATCGAGCTCGCCCAGCTCATCGCGCCGAAGCCACCGGTCGACATTGCCCTGCCCCGCGTTATAGGCGCTCGGCGCGAGGGGCCAGCACCCGTCAAAGCGCGCCTTCAAAAAGCCAAGATACGAGGCACCGAGTCGGAGGTTGGTCTCGGGTTCATCCAGCATCGCCGGAGTATAGTATATGATACCGGCACGCTGAGCAAGTGAGCGCCCTGTGGCCGGCATGATCTGGACGAGTCCCCGCGCACCCACTCGGCTTCGGGCTCTCGGCGCAAAGGAGCTCTCTTCACGGGCAATGGCGCGAAGAAGCGCGGGTGCGATCCCGGACTGCTCGGCTGCGGATTCAATCAACCCGTCATATTCGCGCGGATAAACAAGTCGGAGACGCGCTCGCCCCTCTTCATCGAAGCGGATGTACTCGAGATCGTCGTAGCTCCTTCGAAGGATGCGAAGACTGCGGATCTTCTCATCGACCGCACGGAAGAGACTCGCTGCATAGACGCGGCGCGCGCGAGTCGATTCCGCACCGAGAAGGCCCATCTCGCCCATGAACCTCTCGGCCTCATCAAAAAGCCGAAGGCGAAGAAGTGCGCCAAGAGCCTCGTATGCGCGCGCATCCGGCGAAGGTCCTTCCCGCTCCCTCGGCGCGCGAAGGCGCGGCCAATAGAGCTGATCGCGGACGCGTTTGAGTGCGCTGGGATCGAGCTCGCGAAGGCGTGAGGCGGCGAGGGTGCCGTAATAGCTGAGCGGCCAGCGCGCGATCAGCGCAGAAAAGAGCTCGCTCGCCTCGGCGGGATCGCCATGCAGCGCGATGAGGCGCGCCTCGAAATAAAGAAAGCGACCGCGCTGATCCTCGGCCCGGCGATCGAGGCGGAGGCGATCGGCCCTGCGCAGCACCTCGCGAGCCGCTTGGATCTCGCCGATGGATTCGAGGAACTGCGAATACTCGAGGGCGATATCGCCCGCCGCGGGGGCCGAGGGATAGTCTTCGAGCGCCTGCTCATAGCGGAGAATCGCGCCTTCGAGATCGAACGCCTCGATTGAGGCCCGCGCCGCAAGCCGAAGCGCTTCGGGAGCTTCCGGCGCCTCAGGGGCGGTGGTGATGAGCGCGTCGAGATGATCGCGCGCCTCGCCGGGCCGTCCAAGGATTGAATGCGCGAGCCCCATCCGATAGAGCGCCCGCGCGCGGATGCGGGGATCGCCGACCCGTTTGAGAAGACGCGACAGGGTCGCGAGCTCTTCGTGTTTTCGCCCGAGCCGTCCCAGCGATTCGGCCTCGAGCATCCGTGCTTGTTCGTAGAGCGCGCCGGCCTTCGCCCTCGCAGCGAGCGCGCGGGCCTGCCTCCTCGCGTCTTCGTATCGGCGCGATCGATAAAGTTGCTGAGCCCGCATCAATCGCCGCTCGCTCGGCCCGGGCATCGATGCGTTTGCTCGCACCTCGGAGCCTGCGCTGGGATCGGGGCGTCGCTGGAGCCTCTCAAGCGTCGAAGCCGCGGCGAGTCGCAGGGGATGCTCCTCATCCATCGCGCGAAGAAGCTGAAGGGCGAGGCGCGTCTCGCCCCTCGCGAGCGCGGCGCGGGCCTCAAGGTAGGCAAGTTCGGCCGGATCGAAATCGGCGCTTTCGCCCCCTCTCCCTTCATTGGATGCATCGGCCTCCGTGTTTTCTCGGGCGCTCTCCTCGGAGGCTTGAACGCCCACGGAGTCCGCCTCGCCAATTGATCCTTCCGTCCCTGATTGGACGGATTCCGCCTGGCCGATGCGCAATAGGTCGAGCGCCGAGATGCCCCCCTCACGAAAAACCCGAAGCGCGGGACTTTCACTCAAGTCAAGCTCGGGAAAACGCTCGGCGCCCGGCATGACCTCGCGCGACGCGAGCGCACGCTCACCCGGCGCGCTCACGTTGCCAGGAGGGACAAAGCAGAGAAGACAGGCGAGGAGCCCCAGAAGTGCGGCCATCGAGCCCTTGATCAGAGATCGGAGCACGCCCCGATCCCTAGGACATCTCCGATGTAGGTCTCAAGTTTCTTCTGGCCGTGTCGGGAAGTTTTGTTTGACAGCCTCACGCGCAAGAAATAGAACACGTTCTATTAACCGACGCGATCTCAGTCGGTATGGAGTGCGCTGATGGCGAGCTATGATCGTTCCGTTGATTTCGTAGTGGTGGGCTCGGGCGCGGCCGCGATGGCGGCGGCGGTCCGTGCGCACGATCTCGGAGGCGAGGTCCTGCTCCTTGAGAAGACCGACCTTCTCGGGGGCAATAGCGCGATGAGCGGCGGCGTTTGTTGGGTCGCGAATAACCCCCATATGCGCGTCCACGGAATCCCCGACTCCGAAGAGGAAGGCCTCGCCTATCTTCGCGCCATCACCAAAGGCGAGGTCGAAGAGGAGCGCCTCCGGCAGTACATCAACGAGAGCCTCCGGATGCTCCGTTATTTCGAGGAGAAGACCCACCTGCGCTTCGAATCGCTCGCGCTCTACGCCGATTACTATGCCGAACTTCCCGGCGGAAAACCGGGCGGCCGCTCGATGGAGCCCAAGCCCTTCGATGGCTCCCTCCTCAAAGAAGATCTGATGCGCCTCCGCCGGCCGCATCTTCAGAGTCAGATCCTCGGAAAATTCGGCATCACCGCGCGCCAAGCGCACCTCGCACTCGTAGGAAACTGGAAGACCAAGGTCTTCATGGCTTGGCAGATGCTTCGCTATGCCTTCCGCTATTTCAAGCGCGCGCGGTGGGGCCGCGATACGGCGCTCACAGCCGGAAATGCCTTGATGGGGCGCCTCCTTCTTTCGCTTCGTGATCGCGGGGTCCCCTGCTGGACCGAGGCGCATGTCGTCGAGCTCATCACCGAGGGCGGCGCGGTCAAAGGCGTCATCGTCGAAAAGGGCGGAGAGCGAATCTCGATCGAGGCCCGGCGCGGTGTCTTTCTTGGTGCGGGCGGCTTCGAGCGTAGCCAAGAGATGCGCGAGGAATACGGCCCCAAGCCGATCTCGACAGATTGGACCGCCGGCGCTCCCGCCAATACAGGCGACGGCATCCGCATGGGGCTCGCGCTCGGCGCGCCCGTGAAGTTCATGGACGAGGCTTGGTGGACGCCCGTTTCACTCGTCCCGAAGGCCGATTCCGCCTGGGTACTCGTCGTCGAAAAGAGTCTCCCGCACGGGATCTTCGTCAATGAGGAGGGAAAGCGCTTCACCAACGAGGCCGCCCCCTATATCGACGTCGTCAACGGCATGTACGCGGATGTGAAGGCGCGCGACGCCAAAGCGCCACGTTTCTTCCACATCTTCGACGCCACCTATCGCCATAATTCCATCGCCGGGCCCATCGCTCCCGGCTATGCGATGCCGGACGCCGCCGTTCCTCGACGCTATCGCGGGACCTACCTCCAAAAAGCCGATACGCTCGAGGCGCTTGCCGAAGATCTCGGCATCCCGGCCGAAAACCTTCGCGCCACCATCGAGCGCTTCAATTCCTTCTGCCCCACGGGGATCGATCAGGACTTCCACCGAGGTGAGACCGCGCAGGATCGCTATTATGGCGATCCGAGGTGTCAGCCCAACCCCTGCCTCGGCGCGATTGAGAAGGGTCCATTCTACGCCGTCGAAATCTTCCCGGGCGATCTGGGAACGAAGGGTGGATTGGTCACGGATCTCGAGGGTCGCGTGGTGGGTCCCGAAGGCGCGCCCATCCCGGGCCTTTACGCGGCTGGAAATAGCTCGGCAAGCGTCATGGGGCGCACCTATCCGGGCGCCGGAGGGACGATCGGCCCCGCGCTTACATTCGGCTTCCTCGCCGCCGAAGCCGCGGCGAAGGACGCCGGCGGAGAGATCGCAGGCGCCGCCGAATAAGGCGCAGTGACGCTTCCGAGAGCTCGTCAATAAGCCGCGACGTCGCCGAGAGAGTCAATAGACGCTGTCCGTCAAGTCGACTCGTCTTCGCTCTCTTCGGTTCTTCCGCGCGGCCTCAACTTCATCGAAACGGATCGGCCGGCGGGCTCTCCGCGCAGCATCCAATCGCGCACGCCATCGTCGCGATCACGGCGCCCCGCTGAGCGCGGCCTCAAAGCGAGCCGTGCTCTCGGCGAGCGCTTCCTCGTCCAAAGCGAGCAAGCGGAGCGAGGCCTCTTCTGCGATGACGCGCGTCATGTGGCGCGTCGCAAAGCTGGGCTCAGCGAACCGAAAAAGCGCCGAAAACTCCCAAGAGACGGGCTCTTCAAAAGGCGCGAGGGCTTGATGGAGGAGCTCGGTTGCGCGCGACTCACAGATCGACACGAGACATGGCGCATCGCATTCATTGAGGGCGTCGTTGAGCGGCGCAAGCCCGAGGGCAATCTCACATCCAGCGTGAAGGTCGATCGCTGCCTCGATGAAATCCGTGAGGCTTTCCGCTTGGTGGACAATGAGCAGGTAGCGCTCCACCAAAGCGCCAAGCCAAAGCTCCGGGAGATCGAGCGCGAGGTGGGCGTCTCCGCTGCGAGGCCCCATCAGGCGAAAGTCGAGATCCGGCTCGAGCACATCGCTCAAGTCATCGAAGAAAGACAGCGGGGACTCACACTCATCGTCATCGCCGCCCTCGTCTTCCTCGTCGCCGTCCTGGTCCTGAGGGGCGTCCACGCCATCGCCCGGCTCACCGGCTGGGACGCACACGGAACGCCGCGTAAACCGTCTCCCCTCGACCTCCAATCGAAGCGGTGTCGCCTCGGCCGAAAAGTCCGAAAATCCCAGGATGAGTTCGCCGTAGAAGCCCGCAGAATCGAGATCGGCGAGGCTCTCGGCGGCCGCCTTGACGGGGGCGCGGAGCCCAGCCCCATCAAGTGCGAGGTCCAGAAGTTCGGTGAGGACCGGACGCGCTGCCGAGACCGATGAGTGATCCATGAGAAAGCCGCGCTCGAGGAGTCCCTCGAGGAGCGCATCCACCCAAAGTTCACCCTCGGAACGCTCATCATGGACGATGGCATCCATCTCGAGGCGAAGTGCGGCGAGATGCGAGGCGGCATCGAAATCGAGATGCCATCGATAGCGCTCTCCGGGAAGGGTCGGTCGCTCATCAAGCCAAATGCGGCTCACGAGCTCCGGCTCGGCAAGCCTCACCTCGGCGCAGTCAAGCGCGAGAACATCGCCGAAGAGACTGAGCGCTTCAACGGCAAGGGCGTAATCGCGATGAACGGGCAAATAGGGGAAGTAGAGCCGGCGCAGGAAAACGGGGACCATCGCGACGCGATCGTATTCACGCTGTTCGATCGTGTCCGAATCGCAGCCGACCTCGCTCATGATGAAAACGCGGAAATGCGCCACGCTTGGATCGGAATCCAAGCGAGGAAGGACGGTGATGGCTGCGAGCTCGCCGATGCTCACCGTGACGGCGATATGGACGGGCTCGAAGCCATCCGCGAAGACACGCACACTGAAAGTGCTTTCAACGCTTCCTGCCGTGAGCGTGATGGAGGCATAGCCCGACTCATCGCTCCGCGTCGAGCGATCGCTCAGAGTGCTGTTGTTTGCGCGTCCGTGGAGAGTGAAGTTCACCGGATGGTCTGGAACCGGCCGACCGCCATCGCCAAGGAGGCGGACGCGGATGGTGGAAGCGCTTCCGAATTCCAAGACGAGATACGGCTCGCTCAGGAGCTCGATCTGCCGGCCGCTCGTGCGATCACCGTAGTCGTGATCGCGAGGAAGATCGTCACCATCACCATGGGGGTAGGCTCCGCTTCCATGACAACCCGCCAAAAGCAGTAGAAAAAGTGAGAAGAAGCGAGAAATCATTTAAGTCTCTTCAAGATAACACGAATAGTGGCCCATTTTAGAGGGGTCCCCGAAGAATTGACGCCCGCAGGAGCGTAGATTGTCGGGCGGGCGTCCAGCGTCGGAGAGCAAAAAATGCGGATCGAAAGCGATACGATGGGTGAGGTGGAGGTCCCCTCCGAGCGATTCTATGGTGCGCAGACCGCACGCTCACTTCACCATTTTTCAATTGGGCGCGAGACGATGCGCCCGGAGCTGCTCCGCGCGATCGTTCAGCTGAAGCGGGCCGCGGCAGAGGTCAACGGCGAGCTTGGGAGGCTGACGCCCGAATTTTCACAGCTCATCCAGCGCGCGGCCGATCTCGTCCTGGAAGAGGGATTCGGCGAGGATTTTCCTCTCCGCGTCTATCAGACGGGCAGCGGGACCCAGACCAATATGAACGTCAACGAGGTGATCTCGAACCGCGCCATCGCGCTGGCTGGGGGCGAAATCGGCTCCAAGAAGCCCATACACCCCAACGATCATGTCAATTTGGGTCAGTCCTCGAACGACATCTTCCCGAGCGCGATGCACATTTCGCTCGCCGTGACGATCCAAGAGGCCGTCCTTCCGTCGCTTCGCGCCCTCATCGAATCACTCGAGCATAAAGCGAATGAATTCGTGGACATCGTAAAGATTGGGCGGACGCACCTTCAGGACGCCGTGCCACTCACGCTCGCCCAAGAATTCTCAGGCTACGTTCGACAGCTCGAATTCGCCGAGCGTCGGATCGAGGCCTGCCTCGAAGGGCTCTACGAGCTCGCGATCGGCGGAACGGCGGTCGGAACCGGACTCAATACGCATCCCGAGTTCGGTGAACGCGTCGCCAAGCGCATCGCCGTCTACACGGGACTTCCTTTTCGCGCCTCGACGAATCGATTCGCGCTCCTCGCTGGGAAAGATGCCGTCGTTGACGCAAGTTCGGCCCTTCGTCTCCTCGCACAAGCGCTCCATAAAATCGCGAACGACATCCGGTTTCTGGCCTCTGGGCCGCGCGCCGGGCTCGGCGAACTCATCCTCCCCGAGAACGAGCCCGGCTCGTCCATCATGCCGGGAAAGGTGAACCCTACCCAATGCGAGGCGATCACCATGGTGGCCCTCCGCGTCTTTGGAAACGACGCGACGATTGGAATGGCCGGCTCTCAAGGGCATTTCGAGCTCAACGTCTATATGCCGGTGATCATTGACGCGGCGCTGCAATCGGCCGAGCTCCTCGCCGATTCGATGCGAAGCTTCCGGCTCTTTGCCATCGAGGGGCTGCAAGCGAACCGCGCGCGGATCGACGCGCTGCTACAAAACTCGCTCATGCTTGTCACCGCCCTCGCGCCAACGATCGGCTATGACGCCGCCGCCGATATCGCGCGACGCGCGCATGAAGATGGGACCTCGCTTCGAGAGGCAGCGCTCGCGCTTGGGACAATAAGTGCCGAGGAATTCGACGCCATCGTCGTCCCGCGCGCGATGACGGAGCCCGGCTGATTCGCGCCGAGGGGCCACGATGAAGGCGGAGAAGAACGAGATTTGGCCCACCGCTCGGAGCGCCCGCGCAAGAGAAAGCGGATGGAGATCTCGCGCGTCCGAAGGCTCATGCGCGCGCCATCTTCCGGGATGAAAAGCCGGGCCTGACGTGATAGGTCGAATCTCCCGCAATGGCGTACGCCTTCAAAATCGGCCTCAGGCAGCTCCGCTCTAAAAAGGGGCGAACGCTTTCGGTGATCACTTGGATCGCGATCCTCGGGGTCGCGCTCGGCGTCTCGGCCCTTCTTCTTGTCCTCTCCATCACGTCCGGGTTTCAGCGCGAATTCCGAGATAAAGTTGTCGGCGTCAATGCGCACGTCCTCGTGATGAAATACGGCATCGATTTCGAAGAATACCGAGACATCGTGGCGCGCGCGCGTGAATTCCCCGAGGTCAAAGGCGCGGGTCCCTTCCTGCTCAAGCCCATGGTGATTTCGAAGGACGATCGCGTCCGCGGGATCCTCGTTAAGGGAATCGAGCTTGAAGGCGCCCTCGAAGTGCTCGATCTCCCGGCGCAGCTCGTCGAGGGCTCGCTCGAGGGGCTACGCCGAGAGGGCGCACTTCCTGCGACCAAACCCAATGTGTCGACCTCTTCGGCGTGGGATTTTCTGAAGAAGCTCAGCGACGAATCCGCGGATGCGAGCGATCCCGCGGGCGATGCCCCAAGCTCCGGCGAAGGAGGCGATCCAGCCCGCGACGTGCGTCTCGACGATTCGATCACCGATCCCATCAAGGATCCGCTGAAGGATTTTGAGGCGCCGGTGGGGCGCGTCCCTGCATGGGGCGTCCAACCGCGTCGGGACGAATCCATCCTCAGCCCCGAAAGCCTGAATGAACTCTTCGACGCCGAGGAATGGGATGAGATCGAGCTCCCCGACGACCCAGAGCTCGAGCCGCTCAAGGGGGGCGAGGCCATCCTCGATCGCCTTGGAGGGATCGTGATTGGGCGCGCACTCGCAGAAGAGCTTCAGGCGAAGGTGGGGGATCGCGTGAGTCTGGTCTCGCCCACGGCCGCTTTCGGGATCGCCGACCTCTCACCTGCCGGACGCACGCAGACCCGAGAATTCCAGATCATCGGCATCTTCGATGCGGGCTTCCAAGAATACGACTCACGCCTCGCTTACGTCGATCTTTACGAGGCTCAGCCTTTTTACGGTCAGGGCGATGTCGTTACCGGGGTCGAGCTGAAACTCCATCGTCTCGATGAGAGCCGAGAGCTCGCCCGACGCTTCGAACAAGAGCTCGGCGGACCGTTCCACACGCTCGATTGGGCGGAACTCAACGAGAACCTCTTCCGCGCGCTTCAGATACAAAAGCTTGCTCTTGCGCTCGTCGTCGCGACCATCATCTTCGTCGCGGCGTTCAACGTCATCGTCACCCTCATCATGATCGTGCTCACGCGCCGACGTGAGATCGCCATCCTAAAGGCGATGGGTGCGCCCGATCGAGCCATCCTCGGCATCTTCTCACTTCAAGGGCTGCTCCTCGGCCTCGCCGGCACGGCGATCGGGCTCGTGCTCGGTGCCGCCGTCGTGCTCTATCTCGATCGCGTGCGCTTTCCGCTCGACCCCAAGGTCTACCTGATCGACCACCTGCCGGTCGTCGTGAGCGTCTCAGAATTCATCCAAGCGGCAATCGCTGCGCTACTCATCTCGGGGCTCGCGACGCTCATCCCGTGCTTATGGGCAGCGCGCTCCCTCCCTGTCGAGGGACTCCGCAACGAGTAAGACCGAAGCGTCCGACGCTCCCCTTGAGCGACGATGCTCCTCAGAAAGAGCGCTTGGGACGCGTCCCACAGCCCGCAGCGCCGCCCTAAGAGATCATTAAGATGAGGACGATCAAGCGGAGCGCGCTCTCGCCGTGGACGCCGAGCGCGAAGCGCCGCACGGTGCGCTCGAGTTCGGGAGTGCGGCCCGGATCAAGCGCGCCATGCGCGACAAGCTCGGCGCGGATCCCGGCGATGGAGACAACGGCAGGACGGATGAGGAAGCGTCCGACGCCGATCGCCACCAAAGTAAGGACCAGGCCGAGCCAGATCTTCGGCCGAATCGTCGTTACTCCTGGCCCTAGGGCGATAAGAACGATGAGGAGAAGGCCGCTTAGGAGCGTGAGGTAGGCGGCCGCATTCATTGTGCGCGCTGTACGGCGAAGCCGACCAAGGAGCGCATCGAGGTCGGACGCATGAAGAGTGCGCTTTCTAAGAACGCTCCCTACATCGGAAGGGGCTAGCAGCCCGGCGCCCATCCAGACGCTCATTGCGCCTAAGTGGAGGAGCCGGGCCGCTAGGAAGAGGCTCATGCGGCAGCGGGCCTCTTCGCAGCGAACTGCCTCATGGTACTAAGCCCGTAGACGACGCGCTCATCGCTGGCCGCGCGACTCAGGTCCTCACAGATTTCGCGCCCCTCGCGGATGACCTCGATTGGGGCCGATTGCCAGTGGTTGAGCGCTTCACCGAAGCTTGCGACCTCGAGGAATTTTTCCTCGCCGCGCACATAGATCGGCATATGCGCCGACACTTCGAGCGATTCGAAGCCTGCTTCGTTGATCAAGCTGCCGAGCCGTCGCGCGACGTTGAAATCGCTGCCGTGATCGCTCGCTAGCGCGGCCGCCATCTCGTGGAGGATGAGCTGCTCCGCGTAGGGAGGATCGGTGAAGGTGCTGTCAATCGCTGCCTCTTCGCAGACGAGAATTCCTCCCGGTTTGAGCAGCGTACGGATATGCCGTAGGAGCCCCGCGGGATCCGGAAGGTGCATCGCGAGGAGCCGGAAATACACGAGATCGAAGCTTCCCTCAGGGAGGCCCGTCGCGCACGCATCCGCGCGCACGAACTCAACCCCGTCCACTCCCGCGCAACTTGCCTTCGCCGTTTCGAGCTGTGCTTCGCTGTTGTCCACGGCGACCAAGGAGCCGCCCGGCACAATGGAATCAGCGATGACACGCGTCATCGCGCCCGTCCCGCAGGCGAGCTCAAGCACGCGCATCCCAGGGCGAAGCCCAGAGCGGAGGAGCCACTCTCGGCTCTTGGGTCCGTAGATTTTTTGAACGAGGGCGAGACGATCGAAGCCCTCTCGCCCCACGTTCAGGGCGTAGACGGATTGGCTCACGAGCGGCTCCCGATCTTCAAGCTGCGACGTTCGCGTTGATGAAGTTCTGGAGCGCGTGAAGCTCGTGCGGTTTAAGCGAAGGCGCAAGCCAGCGCACCGCGGCGGAGGGCGATTCGAAAACCATCCGGGACTCACCGCCGGCCTCAGCGAAAAGGCGACGCACCTGAAGGCCAAGGATCGCCGAAGGGCTGATAATCAGCGCATGCTTCTCGATGCGGCTGTTTTCCTCGCGCATGATGTTGAGGAGCAACTCCGACGTCTGATCGTCGAGCACCCGCATCCCTCGCCAATCCGTCGCCATGATGAAGCGCTGGGGGCTCGTGGCGAGGATCTGTTGGAAGGTGGGAAAGCTCGCCTGGAGCTCACCGACTGTGACCTTCCCAGTTTGGCGCACTTCGATGAGGCGACCCGCGTTATTTTCGACCGTTACCATGGTTGAACATCCTTTGTACTGCATGCGACGGCGATCAGGCTCCGCCGCAAAATCTTGATGCCAGGAGGAGCCGCCCGGCTGGCGGCTTTCAGGGGATCGGAGGGGGCGAATCGAGCGTGTGATCGCTCTCGTGCACGTAGACCCACTCGACACCGGCCGCAAGCGCGGGGTTACGTCGCATCAGCGCGCTATCGAACTTCTTCTGAAGGACGCCCTTCTTGAAGAGATCGAAGGTGACGAGCATATGGTCGGGGCCCACGGGGAGCATCTCGAGGTTCAAAATGTGCGAGGGGGGATCGCCTCGCCGCGCAGCATAGAGCGAGACGAGCCGCTTCCAGTACGCCTCGCGGTCGACCATGACCCCGCTGGTGAGCAAGACACGGAAATCATGGGAGAGGTTCACGTAGATGGGCTCCACCTCGCTCTCGTTCGGCTCGCAGAGACCGCGCGTCCACCGATAGAAGATCGCGTACCAACCGTAGACCTCTTTTTCGATGAGCTCGCTGAGCTCGGTCCGCTCACCTTGGAGTAGCTTGGATTCCTGTCGAACCTTTTGGAGCCATCCATCCATGTTTCACCGCCGATCGCGTTGGGAAGAGGGAGCGGAAGAAATCGCATCCCTAATATGGGGGAGCCCATCCATGGACTAAACTATCCCTAATTGGGGCTACCTTACGCGGGATGCTAACAGCAATCGGCCAAAAAAAGCCACAAAAAATGCATCGGGAATGGGCGTAGCCATCTGACCTTATTGTAAATAAACGCTAAACGTGTGTTATTACGCGCGTATATCGGTGTTCCCCGCATATCCGCGCACGTGCTTTTTCGCTGTCTCGGCTCGCGTTCCGCGTTACACTCCCTCCATCATCGATCGCGGCGATGATGGAGGAGAAGAGAGAGAAGAGTTGAGCGCGCTATCGATCATCGGGACCGGCAGGTATCTGCCCGGAAGGCCCATCCCCAACGAAAACCTCGCGCGGGTGATGGACACCTCGGACGAGTGGATCCGAAAGCGGACGGGAATCCATCAACGGCATTTTGCCGAAGACGGTCAGGGCGTCGGCGAACTCGGCGCACGCGCCGCCGAACGCGCCATCGAAGACGCGGGCATCGATCCCACGGAGATCGACTTCATCTTGTTTGCGACCATGACGCCCGACCACCTCTTTCCGGGCTCGGGCCCTCTCGTCGCCGAGCGTCTCGGCATCTCGGGCGTGCCCGCACTCGATATCCGGCAACAATGCGCCTCATTTCCCTTCGCCCTCGAAGTGGCAAACGGCCTCATTGCGAGCGGAGCGGCGCGGACCATCCTCTTTGTCGCGGCCGATACCCACGCAAGCCTCATGCCCTTTCGCGATTGGGATGTCGTTCGCGGCAACGTATCGAGAACGATACCGAGAGAGGACTTCGAACGAGCAACCGCGCATCGTGGCATCGCGGTGATCTTCGGCGATGGCGCCTCGGCCGTGATCTTTCGCGCCACCGATCGCGAGGGTGCTGGGCTGCTCCGCTCCGAACTGCGCTCCGACGGCGGGAGGGCCGACCACATCTTCATCCCCATGGGCTTTTCGCGCCTCCCTTTTAACGATCCCGAGCTCGCGGCGAGCGACGCGCATCTTCCGCAAATGAAGGGCGGAAACCTCCTCAAAGCGGCCGTACGCGAACTAAGCGAGCTTGCGCGCGCCGTCATGGAGCAAGAGGGGATCGGCCCCGAGGAGGTCGATCTCTTCATCGCCCACCAGGCAAACCAGCGCATCAACGACGCGGTGGCCGCGGCTCTGAAGCTGAGCCCCGAACGCATCCCGTCGAATATCGCCCGCTACGGCAACACATCGTCGGCGACGATCGGCATCCTCCTCGACGAGCTCCGACACGAAGGTCGCATCCAAGAGGGCGATCTCCTCTGTTTCCTCGCGCTCGGCGCGGGGCTTCACGCGGGCGCATCCCTCTTTCGCTATTAGGCTCCTACGGCCTCAGCGATCGCCAATGTGAAGCAGGATCTTGCCCGCCTCGCCGCCTCCGCGTGAGAGCTTGAGCGCCTCATGGATCGATTCAAGCGGCATGACCTCGCGAATCACGACGTCGCCGAGCGCCCCGCCGAGCAGTTTTCGAAGGTAGCGCAGTGTGAGGAGCATCTGGGCGGGCGATTTCTGCGCGATGTGATTGCCGAGGAAAAACCCGGTGATGCGCGCTTCAGGCATCATCAAATCGCGCGTCGTCAGCTCAAAACTCGGACCCGAAAGCGTTCCAAACGCCACTAGATGGCCGCCAAGCGTCAGGCATCCCACCATCTCGGCCGAAAGCTCGCCGCCGATCGGATCCATCGCGTACGGAACGCCGCGGCCATGGGTGATGCGCGCGACGGCGTCCCGGAGGTCCTCCTGATCGAGTCGCACGATATGGCGTGCGCCAAGTTCTGCGAGCGCTTCGATATGCTTTCCGTCACGGACAATGTTGATCGTCTCAAAACCCATCTCGCGCGATAGAGCGATGACGCTCTTCGCAAGCGCCGAACCCGCCGCGCTCTGAAGCAGGAAGGTGCCGGGCTTCACACGAAGCACATCGCGCACCATGAAAACGGCCGAGAGCGGGTTGATGATGGTCATCGCCGCTTCCTGATCGCTCAGCTGATCGGGGACCGGAATGGCGCGTTTGGCGTCAACCGCCACATAATCCTGCCAAACACCAATCGGCGGCCCCGCGGCGAGCGCCACCCTCTTTCCCTTCAAACGGCGCGCAAGGAGCGAGCTCCCCGTCTCGACGACGATCCCGACTCCCTCGCCGCCCAGTGTATAGGGCGGTGTCGGATGCGGATTGGTCCGCTCGGGATCGAAATAGAGGGTCTCGGAGCCGCGGTTCCAGATCAAGCGCTCGAGCGCGCGGCGGTAGTCGCCGCGGATGTAGTTGTGATCGGAGGGGTTGATGGGCGAGTAGAGCATCCGCACCAAGACCTCTCCCTTTTTGGGCACGGGCCGTCTGCCCTCCTCGATCTGGATGGTGTCAAATTCTTGAGAAAAGCCGTGCAGACGAATCGCGCGCATCGATCCTCCCTTTGGGTGATGCAGGTTGATTCATAAAGTCTAGGCGTATCCACCAGGTAAATGCCAACCGTTCTGGAGAAATCGCTGAGCGCGTGTCTTGATGCCCCACCGCCGGGCAAATTGAGACACGAGGCGGCGTTGCCCCTCTTTTCGCATTGCGCCTCAGAACTCGCGTGCAGATCACCCCGAAGAATGCGCGTCACTTTCGATTCCACTCTATCTTTTAATCGCCCTTCGAACGTATCCTTCGCGCATGGGCACTCGGGCGCTCTCTCTCGCGATGGCCTTGGCGGTTGCGGGCTATGTCAGCCTCTCATCGGCGTGGAAAGCCGCCGTGCCCCCATCGTATGTGCCCCTTGTCGTCCTTGGTGGCGACGCCGAGGGCACGCTCGACCGCATTGAGCCGCTCCTTCGAAATCAAGCGTTCATAGGCGAACCCGAGATCACAAGCCAAGGGGCCCGTGTTGAGCTTGAGCGCATCGAGGGGACGCCCTTTTTCCGCCCGGTCGAGCTCCTCGAGCCCGGAGCACTCGTTTACCTAAGGGGCGCATTCGCACCGAGCGGAATTGTCGTCGGTGAGATCATCGACGAGCTCCCCCCCTCGCGGCCCTCACTCGTCGAGGCAAGCTATCTTCGGTTTTACGAGCAGCATGGATGCGGCGGAGTTCCCGAGAGCGTGAGCTTCGACGACTCGCTCCCGGGCGAGCTCTTCATCGAGTTCGAGGGCGACGGGGACGATCACGCGGGATGGGATTCGCTCACCTATCTCATCTATGTCGGCGAGACAGCGTCCGAAGCCGCGATGAGCGCCGCGAGCATCCATTATCTCATCGCCGAGAGCGAAGGTCGACTCGTCGATCTCGAAAGGGAGACCTCGCTCATGCATGCCCTCGAGAATGCGCGCTTCGTCGCCATCGAGGCGGTCGATCGCGCCGGCAATCGAAGTGAACGAAGCGCGCCGATCGAGCTGGTTCATCGTCTCGGCATCGTGAACTGAGCGCGAACGTGTGGGCCTTGGCGCTCCTCGGCTTCGCTTCACCCCGGGATCGGCGCCCTCTCGCTTGAGCAGGCGAGGAGCTCTTCCGTGCTCACCTAGGCCCAACCCGATGCGTTCCTAGCCGCGCGGCATCGCGGATCACTCTTGCCGAAGCGCCTCGACCGGATCGAGAAGGGCTGCCCGCCGCGCCGGACCGACCCCAAACACAAGTCCGATCACGGTCGAGACCCCAATGGCGAGAAAGAGAGAGTAGCCGGGGACGATCGTCGCCCAATCGCCGAAGCGAGCGATCGCCGAGGCCGCGCCGATGCCCAGCAAGAGCCCGAGCAGGCCACCTGCGATGGAGATCACGATCGATTCAACGAGAAATTGGGCGAGGATATCGCGCCGCCTCGCTCCGACCGCCATCCGCACGCCGATCTCACGCGTCCGTTCGCGCACCGAAACGAGCATGATGTTCATGATGCCGATGCCACCGACGAGAAGTGAGACACCGGCCACGCTCGCCAATAAGGCCGCAAGGGTACCGGTCACCGAGCTCATCATCTGAAGCATCTCGGTCTGAGAGCGGACAAAAAAATCGTCCGGCAGATGCGGCGCGATGCGATGTCGAAGGCGGAGGAGCTGCTCTACCCGCTCGCGCACCTCCGCCGTGCGGTTTTCGTCTTCGATGGTGAGGCTGATTCCGGTCAGGTAGTTCTGACCGAAGAGCACGCCTTGGTGCGTCCCGAGCGGAACGAAGACGCCATCGTCGGGCGAGAGAAAACCCTCGCCTTTTTCGGCGAGGATGCCTACGACGCGAAACGTGATGTTCTGAATCTGGATGCGCTTTCCGAGCGGCGATTCATTGCCAAAGAGATCGGTGGCGAGCTTGGAGCCCAAAACGGCGACGCGGGCGCGCTGCTCATCGTCGAGGCTCGTGATGGGGAGGCCACGTTCGATATTCACCGAGCGGATGGTGAAATAATCTTCTGTCACGCCGTGGACCGTCACGGCGGCGTTGCGCTCGAGATAGCGGACCTGAGCCGAGCCGGTGCACTCGCTCGCGACGGCGGCAACGCCGGGGAGCTTCGCAATGGCCTCGGCGTCGCCACGGACGAGTGTCTCGACACTGCCCGTGCGGACCGCGCCGATGCGCGCGCGGCTCGGTCGAATGGTCATGAGGTTCGCGCCGGTCGATCGAATCTGCTCTTCGACGCTCGATTTGGCGCCTTCCGCGATGGCGAGGACGGCGATGACTGCCGCCACACCAATCACCATCCCGAGCGCGGTGAGCGCCGTGCGCATTCGGTTGGCGACGAGTGAACGGAGCGCCGTGCGGATGGTCTCACGAAAGTCCAACTAGGCCTCCCCTCGCTCTTCCCGTTCTCCTTCGAGCGCACGTGAGACATCCGCCATGAAGCGATCGATCACCGTCTCGGAGGGCCCATCGTCGGCGATCTTCCCATCGTGGAGCCGAATGGTCCGCTGCATCCTCCGAGCGACATTGAGATCGTGCGTCACAATCACCAGCGTCCGGCCTTCGCGGTGGAGCTCATCGAGAAGCGTAAGGACCTCGCCGCTCGTTCGGCTATCGAGTGCGCCGGTCGGTTCATCGCCAAGGAGGATCGACGGCTCCGTCACGAGCGCACGCGCGATCGCCACCCGCTGCTTCTGTCCCCCTGAAAGTTCATTCGGAAGATGATGCGCCCGGTCGGCGAGACCCACGCGCTCAAGCGCGACGAGCGCACGCTTTTTCGTGTCCTCCGCGCGCGCATAGAGAAGCGGAAGCTCGACATTTTCCTCGGCCGTGAGGCGAGGGAGGAGATTGAAACTCTGAAAGACGAATCCGATATGTCGATTGCGGACCCGAGCGAGCTCATCTTCATCGAGATCCTGCATATCGCGCCCCTCGATACGGTAGAGCCCACTCGTCGGCCGATCGAGGCAACCAAGAATGTGGAGAAGCGTCGATTTCCCGCATCCGGATGGGCCGACGATGGCGACAGACTCGCCGCGCGCAATGGTGAAGCTCAAGCCGTCCACCGCGCGAACCATCAGATCCGGAGATTCCGGATGATAGATCTTGGTGAGCTCCCTAAGCTCGATGACGGCCTCGCTCTTCATGGCTTCGCTGCTTCGTCCCGCACTCATCGCCGCATCGGCACCATCGGCGCCCTCCCTGCCGGACCCGTGCGCCCACCGGCCACCCCGACCGCGCCGATCAAGATCGTTTCGCCTTCATCAAGGCCCTCCAAGACGACGAGATGCTCGGCGTCACTTGCGCCGGTCTTGATCTCTCGCTGCTCCCCATTCGGCATGCGCACGAATCGCTTTCGGCCGAGGCTCTCGACGGCCATCAAAGGGACGAGGAGCTGATCGTGAAGCTCACGCGTGACAATCTCGATGTCTGCGCTCATGCCCGAGCGAAGCTTATCGGCCTCCTCGTCTGTAATGCGAATCTCAACGTCGAAGGTGACGACATTGGTCTCCATCTTTCCGAGCGGACTCACGCGGACGACCTCGCCTTCGAACTCACGGTCTGGATAGGCGCTGACGCGAAGCATCGCCCGCTGCCCCGGGACAACGCGCGCGATCTGCGCCTCATCAAGCTCGCCGATGACGCGAAGCTGATCGAGCGAAGCGAGCGTGGCGAGCGTCGTCCCACCCGCCACGTTCGTCACGGCCGATGCGACGATCGTCCCCTTCTCCACTTCGAGATCGAGGATCACTCCGGCGATGGGCGCAGCAATCTCGGTCTCTCTTCTTCTTCGCTCGGCCTCCTGGACCGCCAGCTGCGCCGATTGAAGCTGCGCCCTCACCGCTTGGATCGCCGCTCGCCTCAGGCCGAGATTTGCCTCCGCGATGGCGAGCGAGCTCGCTAGGGAGCGCGCGGCGTCGCTTGAAACCAGCCCGAGCTCGCGGCCTTTGGTGCTGATCTCGTATTGCGCGCGGATCTCCTCGAGCTCGGCCTCGGCCACCCGGAGCGAGGCTTGGGCTTGGGCGAGCTCGGCCCGCACCCTCTGCTCCGCCGTCCGCGCCTCAAGGATCGCCCGATCGGTATCGATCGGATCGAGGCGCATGAGGAGCTGCCCTGCTTCGACGACATCACCCTCACGAATGAGCATCTCGATCACCTCACCCGATGCACGCGATTTCACCTCGACCATGACGTTGGGTTCGATGGAGCCCGTGGCGGCTGCGGTCTCGATGAGCGAACCGCGCTCGACCGTATAAAGCTGGCCGACGGGCGCCTCCTCGGGGCGGGTGAAATGATAGACCGCGTACCCGATGGCGGCGATCGCAATGAGGGCAAGCGCGATGCGTACGAGGCGACTCAAGACGACTCTCCTTTGGGATCGGTGGGATCAGTGACATCGAGAGCAAAGCGGTCGAGGAGGCCACCGATGAGGTGCTCGAGGCGGAGTCGGCCGATCACGGCATCCACTCGTGCCCGTAACCCGCGAAGGGCCGTCTCACGCGCATTTTGCTGCGCGCGGAGGACATCGAATCCCGTCGTCGTACCAAGCTCGAGCCGCGCGCGTTCGGCCTCAGCAAGCTCTTCCGCAATGCGCTGCGTCTCCTCCGCAAGCTCATGCCGCGCGATCGCCTCTTCGATCGATTCGACGAGGGAGGCGATTTCGGCGTCGATGGCGAGCTTCCGCCCCTCGACGCGAGCCTCGGCCGCGTGGATTCGCGCGACGGCGCGTTGGTACTCAGCGCTCGCTTGGCTGGGGCCGAGGGGAAGCTCGAGCTCGAGCCCTCCCGTAATCACCACGGCCGGTCGCCCCTGAGGAAGCCGAAGCCCGGGAAGCTCATCGTCGGTATAGAGCCCGGCAAGACCCGCCGAGGCGACGGCGTCGAGTTTGGCACGCTTCTCATTTCGTTTTTGGGCGAGCTCGATCCGGAGGCTCTCGATCTCGGCCTCAAGCGAACGAAATTCGGGCGAATGTTGAAGCGCAAGCTCAAGGAGGTTGTCTGGGCGCTCTAAGGGAATCACGGGAGGTGGCTCGGCCTCAGGAGCGATCTGGTGAGAAAGCTCGGAGCGATAACCGAGAAGTGCACCAAGCTGGGCCGCGCTATTTCGCCTCGTCGCGTCGGCGGCGCGGACGGATTCACGAAGGACGCTTGCCTCAGTCGCAAAAGCGAGCGCATCGACGCGGGCAGCCGTCCCTAAGATCTCGAAGCGCGCGCGCGTCTCAGCCTCTTGCCGTTCGGTGAGCGCAAGCGAAGAGCGCTGCACCTCGAGCGCGCGCTCCGCGTACCACAGCTCCCAATACGCGATCAGCAGATCGCGGATGAGCGCGCTCGTCAGCTCAGCCGCTTGGCTCTCGGCGAGGGTCGCCGCCTGCTCGGCGAGCCGAATCGTCGCCAGATTTGCCGCTCGCCCCGCGCCTCGAAGGATGGGCTGTCGCGCGGTGAGCGTCGTCTGAAGGGAGTAAAACGGCCCTGTATTGACAAGGAAGGTGGTCGCCGCATCGCGGTTAATCCGCCGCTCCTGAGCGCTCCCCGAGAAGCTGATCTCGAGACTCGTCCCGATCTCGCTTGTGTAGCGGACGCCGATCGATCCGAGAACGAGGCGGTTTTCATTTCGCACGATGCCCGCACCCGTGGCCATGAAGTTTTCGCTCTGCTGCGCATCGAGCGAGCCGACGAGCACGGGCACGCGCGTATTCTTTGCTGCATCATGCGCATAGCGAGCCGCCAAAATATCGAGGAGCGAGGCGCGAAACTCTGGATTGTTCGCCATCGCTTCGCTGAGGACGCGAGCCGGCGTGTACACCTCGGGCTCCGCCGTCGCTCGCGATGGCAGAACGACGAAAAAACACGCCATGAGGCGGATCAAAAGGCGGCTTAGAGGCACGTTCACGGCCGCTCCACGGCATTCATTCGGCGACAATTGAGCGTTCATACGGGAGGGAGTTTCGATGGGACGAACGTGTCCACTCTCGACTTCATTCCCGAGACTCGCATATCGCGAGTTCAAACTCGAGGCGAGGAATTTTCTCGAACTTTCGCGCGCCTCTCTCCCCAAGCCAAACGACGGAGACGCCGCAGCGAGTTCAGCGGAGGGGGACCAAGCCCCGCGGGGGCGGCGCATCGCTCATCGACATTCTTGGGCGCGCACCTCGCGCTCGCATTTTTGGAGGAAAGCCGATTCACAAAGCGCATATCTCGCCTCGCCGCCACAGGGGACGGGCTCGTCCACCTCGAAAGCGCGTTTGCCGCTACATCCAAGAAGCACAAAGGTGCAGCGCCCACCGGTCGAATCGTCGCGTTTCAACGCGACCCCGTCGCAGTCGTAGTCAAAGGAGGGCGTTGAACCATCGGCGCACTCATAATCGATACACATCGCACCCTTTGGACCGCCCGCGCACGGCGCTTGTCCTGCGGCGATGGCGAGCGTTCCGTCTCCACAATACGGCTCGGTAAAATAAAGCGAGGCCGGGAGATCGGGACGCACCATGGGATTGTTGTCGTTGCAGTCCCAGGCACCATCCGCGCGCTGGCGTGCCGTCTTTGGAGGACACTCGCAAAGACCGACGGTCGCTTGTCGCCGGTCGACATCGTGTACGGGATAGCCGTCCTCGTCCTCGTCCGGATAGCAATAGATCGCGTGGTCTTCGATCTGGCATGCCGTCTCGAGACTCTCGGCGTTGGGATCGCAATAGCGGAGGACGCAAGGGTTCACGCCGGGCTCGAGCGGAGCCGCCCCATCGCAGTTCGGTGGCGTCCCGGGCGCACAGAGTCCGCCACCGTTTCCGACAGGCTGACAGCGCTCGAAGCCATTGCAGAGGTTCCCATCGTCGCAGTCGTCGTCGGTGCGGCATGTCGCCGTGCAATCATTTTCGCATCCATCACGAAGGATCGAATTTCCGTCATCGCATTCCTCACCTTCGTCCACAAAGCCATCGCCGCAGCGCGAGAGGACGCACGTCTCACCCAAACAGATGAATCCCTCGCCTTCGTCGCACGGACTTCCGTCTTCCGCCCCTTCGCATTCGTTGGAGCCCCGACCGTCCGCGGCATCGTTGGTCTCCGAGGGTACGTCGGAGTCTTGTGCGATCGTCACGCCGCGCGCGCAACCCCCGAAACACATCATGAAGATAAGTGCGAAAGTGGAGGATATCGGTCGGTACATCACAGATTGTCTATCTGAGATCGACCCATAGCACAATCGGCGCAGCGCTCAACCAAAGCCGCATTTTCACGACTCGGAGCCTCGAGACTTAGCAGAAGAACACGACGAAATTCAACCGAACGCCGGCGTCAATTCCATTCGCAAATTGCAATCCATCGAACGGTGAAACAATGCCATTTCAATTGCGAAACCCGGCATTAACTTGAACGATCTCACTTGTTTGAGACACGGAGAGATCGCCCCGCGCCAGTGCCAGCGGGGCAACTTTGAAATCATCCGATGCTACGATCGGCATCCGCGCGATGGGCCGCCTCGAGGGCATCGATCTCACGAAGGATCTCGCCCACTGGAAAGCGCGCTCCGATCCGGTCAAGCGCGGATTGTACCGCCGTATCGCAGCGCTCGTGCACCCGGGATGCCATCGGAAGCGGTCGGATCCACGTAATCGCCGTCAAAATCCCCCGCGAAAGTGGCGTCGGAAAAACGAAATCCATCCCAGCGCATTTTCGCTGAAGAAGGTGTGCGTGCTCGTTCAGCCAATGAGCGGCGTAGCTCCTCGCCTTTGAGTTGGGGCGACCATCCGGCGTCCTCCCCGCGTCATAAACGATGGCGGCGCGCACACCGGCCTGCTCGCATATATGGCGTGATCTCTCGAGGAAATCCGCCATCTCTACCTCTCCCACTTCGCCCACCCGCCTCGCGATCAAGAGGTTCGGGCGCTCAACATAGACGAACCCCATGAAGGGGAGCGTATCATGCGTTGGGATGGTTGCGGAAGGGGATAGGCTTCGGGAGAAAGCCGAGTTTTTTACGCGTGCCAGAGACAGCGAAGGCATGAAGGCCAGGCCGCGAAACGACGCCGCAAAACCCGGTAGAGCGACGGCCCAGCGTCCGCCGTGCATCCAGTCGCGCAACGCAAGAGTCTTTGACATGCGAGGTTTCGTAGACCTCGGTAAACAATCGGGGCGAATTCCAGGCCTTTCGGACTCATTTTTGGCCAATTCACCCATTTCCGCGTGCTCTTCTGGAAAATCCGTGAAAAATCCGAGCGAGCCATGAGTGCGAAGCAGGAACAATTGGACGCAGAGACGATCCGCCGTTTCAACGGGCCGCCCAAGGACGCCCTTGAAACGTTCTTGCCCTTCGTCCGGACCATGCGCGGTTATCAGCGCTGGTTTTTGAGGCGGGATCTCGTCGCCGGTCTCACGGTAGCCCTCTTCACCATTCCCCAGGGCATGGCCTATGCGCTGATCGCCGGCTTCCCGCCCTCTGCCGGAATTTACACGGCCATCGTCGCGTCCATCCTCGGCGCCGCTTTCGGAAGCTCGGAATACCTCATCAACGGCCCGACGAACGCCATCGCCGTCATGCTGGCGAGCAATATCTCGCTCTTTGCGGCCAATGGCGATGCAGTCCACGCGATCATCCTGCTCACCCTCATGATCGGCCTGCTTCAGATCTTTGCGGGCGTCGTGCGAATGGGGAGCCTCACCCGCTTTGTGAGCGAGGCCGTATTGATCGGATTTACGGCGGGCGCTGGTCTTTTCATCGTGATCAACCAGCTGCCCTCGTTCTTAGGCATCGAATCCTCGTCGATCGTCGGCGATCTCTGGGGATATGAACCCCCGCGAGCGGCCATCTTCGATCTTCTCCGGCTCCTCCATTCGCTCGAGCACGTGCATCTCGCCACCATGGCCCTTTCCATCGGCACGTTCGTCTTGGTTCGCCTCTTTCAGCGCCTCGACTCGCGCATCGGACGAAAGCTTCCGGCGCCCTTCATGGCGGTGCTCATCATCGGGCTCATCGCGTGGGCCATCGGCCTTTCGGTCGAGGACACGCCGCATAAAGTCAAGGCCGTTCGCGATATCGAGCCGCTTACGCGCGAACTTCCCTCGCTCACCCTTCCACACATCACGTACGATGGCCTCAGGACGCTCTTCGGCGCCGCGGTCGCGATCGCGCTCATGGGCTCGGTCGAAGCCATCGCCATCGGGAAGGCGCTCGCAGCCAAGGCGGGACATTCTTTCGACGCGAGCAAACAGCTGATTGGCGAGGGGCTTTGCAATGTCGGCGCGGCCGCCGTCGGTGGTTTCGCTTCTTCCGGCTCCTTCAGTCGTACGGCCGTAAACTATGAAGCGGGCGCCATCACGCGAATGTCGTGCATCTTCTCAGGCGTCCTCGTTCTTCTGGTGCTCTTCGCGCTCGCCCCTGCCGCCAATCTCATCCCCATCGCGGCGCTCGCTGGAACGCTTGTGCACATCGGGCTCAAACTCGTCGACGTCGCCCGCATGAAG
>JAAZAH010000428.1 GCA_012514415.1 Sandaracinaceae bacterium | reverse complement strand
CTTGCCGAGGAGCGCAGAAGCTCGCCTACACGCCGCGCAATCGGTGAGGTGCACCTCGACGCGCGCCCGATCTTCGGGCGTCAACTCGCCATCATGATAACCGGAGAGATTATCGAACCATTCTTGATTGCAGCCGGCCATGAGCTTCTTCTTTCTCCTCTTTTGAGAGCTGTTCGAGGACCGCGAGGCGCGCGCGGGAGAGGCGTGAGCGAACCGTTCCAACGGGGCAGCCTTGTACCTGAGCGATCTCTTCGTAGCTGAGCTCCTCCACCTCGCGAAGCAGCAGCGCGTCACGCCAGAGCTCAGGCAGCGCAGAAAGCGCAGCCTGCGTACGATCTTCGAACGAGCGATGGAGGATCTCTTCTTCAAGATCGCCTCTCGGCTCATTCTTCATCGCCTCCCCGCTCAGCGATCCATCAATCACCTCGAGCTTCACGCTGAGCCCGCGAACCGAATTGAGGAAGACACTCCGCTGAACGCGGTGAAGCCACGAGCGCAGCTTCCCTAGCTCGCGGAGATCGCCCTTTCGCTCGATCGCGCGAACGACGGTCGCCTGAACGAGATCCTCCGCATCCGTTTCGGAGCGCGTGAGGCGCCGCGCGCCGCGCATTAGACCCGGAAGCTCCGAGAGGAGGCGGTCGTTGAAGGACGATCGACGGAAGAGAGAGCTCATGAAAATCGCCAGAGGTCTCAGAGCACCGGGACCAATCCGTAGCCTTTTGCCTGATATCCGATGAGCGAGACGAAGCCGTCGCGAACGACTTTGATCTCAGGGAGGACATCCTCGTGATTCAAGCCGACCATCGACGCGGCGACGGAGCAGAGCTCCATCTGCACGCCAGCTTCACTGAGTTTGTTGACGAGCGCTGCCGTCTTGAAAAGTGAATCGCCATACTCAGCAATCATCTCGGCGCTAGGGTTTGCGCTCAAAAGTCGCACACCTGGCCCGATAAAGACGATGACGAAATCGGGCTCGATCCCTTGCTCGAGCATCCCGGCATGACTGCTGTCAGCAATGAGACCTAGGAATCGATTCATCTTCGCGAGCTCGCTCACGTTGATGAGGAAGACACCTTTGCCATGTGGCGCACCGCGGAGCGCGTCGGCATCGTTTGGCGTCTCGGTGGACACAATAGGCCACTCGGGAGTAGGGGTCGCAGGCGCGCACGCTGAGAGCGCGATGGCTCCGATGAGGGGGAGCACGACGTTGAATTTACGCATCGTTTGAATCTCTGGTGTTCAGAAGGCGGCGAAGCCCTGTGGCCGCCGCTCATCTCTAAAGACACATCGAAGGGTCACCAAAGTTCCCAACCCCGCGATTAAAGCGGCGCGGGAGCTCATTGACAGAGTTCGCTGACGGGCATGCGCCCTTCGGCTATCCACTCGGGCACACCAAAGGCGAGACGTTCCGCCCTAAAACCCCGCTCTTTAAGCGCGGCCTCACCACGAATCGCGTTTGGGCAATATTTTCCGCGGCAATACACGAGGACACGGCGGCGGCGCGGGAGTGTACACGCAAGCTCCGGCAGCGCGGCAAGGGGGAGTGAGCGCGCACCCGGGAGGTGCCCCTTTTCGTATTCTTCGCGCGGTCGGAGATCGATTAAAAGCACACGACCGCGGAGCATAAGCGACTCGAGCTCGGCCATCGTGATGGTGGAGGCCGTCGCCTGATTTTGTTGATGCTGCCGCGCCGCCGCCGGACGGATTTCTTCGGCCGCGGAACGCAGCCCAAGAACGAGCGGCGTGACGACTGCATGGCTCACATGTTGAAAGACATATTTCCCCTCGCGCACGCCGACGACGAGCCCCGCGTCGCGAAGCACCTTCATATGCGCCGCTGTATTCGCCGGGCTCTCCTCAAGCAGCGCGGCGAGCGCGTCGATGGGTTTGGGACCTTGAAAGAGGAGATTCAGCGCCCGGAGTCGCTTCGGATGCGCGAGCGCGGCGGCGACGATCGCCAGTTCGTCGTAGAGAGCCTGTGTCACCCAAACATTCAAACATATGTTTGAGTGTTTGGCAAAGCAGCCCTGTTTCGTTACGCGTCAATACTCCCGGGGGAATCAAAAGCCCCTCGCGCCGAAGCTAGTAGCATGAGAGACGATTGGCTCGCGGCATACAAGGCGGAAAATGACAGCTCTCGGGTTCATGCGTAAAAGGAAAAATCCGCGCGCCTCACTGGCTGTCTGAAGGTTAGAGCGGCGGGTCTGCGAGATTATTCGGGGAGCGACTCGACTAAAATCGTCCGCGAAGGAAAACGGCCGAGCCGCCGAAGCTCACCTCGACGTGCGCGGCCTCCGGATCGGCATCGCTCGTTTTATCAGCGCCCTTCACCATGAGGATCACGCCAGCTGCCGTAAGCGCCGCGCCAACTGGGAGCGCGATGATGCCCGTCGTTAGGAGCGCCGGGCCACGTTCGTACGAGCGCGCCGCGTCGCGCTGCCAATCTCTTGCGCCTTCGGCCGGGCTTTCAACACGCGCGCGATCGCTGAGGCCCATCCCGAACGTCACGGCGCCCGCGACGAGGACGGCGCCGCCTGCGGCGAGGGTGATGATGCCTGCGGGGCCGCTTGGTTTCGACTCGCTCATCGAGCCCTGCGTACCGAGCTCGATCAGAGGCTGAGGTTCCTTCTTCGCGTCAAGCGCCTCGGCATCGATCGCTGCATGTTTGCTTCTAACTCGTGCCTGCTCGATCTCGCTGCGCAAGCGTGCGATCACCGTTTCGACCCTACCGCGGAGGTGCGTCTCAGGCTCGGCCTCAAGGAAGCGCTCGTAGGCGTCGAGGGCGATCTCATCTTGGCGCGCGCGCTCGGCGGCGGTGGCGATATTATAGAGGAGCATCTCGCGGCCGCTCAGTTCGTAGGCGCGCTGAAAGCGCTCGAGCGCCTCCTCGAAGCGGCCGGCGTCGTAAGCGGAGACGCCCGCCTGGTAGAGCAGGCGCGCCTCGACGTCATCGTCCGAGGGCGAGTCGGCGAAGGCGGTGGAGCTGAGGGCCAAGAGGGTGAAGAGCGCGGTGGCCGCGAAGGTTGAGAGGGAGCGTGCCATTACGGAGCCTCCGGTGCGATGAAGCCGGCGATGAAGGCGTCGCCGTGGCTTCCAACCAAGCTATAGCCATCCAAGGCT
>JAAZAH010000427.1 GCA_012514415.1 Sandaracinaceae bacterium | reverse complement strand
TGAGAGAAAGGAACGCCTAAAGCGCGCGCCTCATGGAGGAGGAGTCGCGCGGCTTCGCGTGCGCGTGCTCGAGATCCTTAGTGAAAGGATCTATCGAATGCCTGCTTTTTCTTGCTCGGCCTCGTCCTCTTCATCGTTTGCGGTGATAAGAGAAACCGCAAGCGGATCCGAGCTGCGACGGGCGGAAATTCTCAGCCTTCAGCGCCGCCACGCGCCTCTAGACCGCCGTTGACAGCGCGCTTATATCTTCGCTAAGCTCCAATTCATAACTTATTGATTGGAGGGGCTTATGTTTCTTAGATTATTGATCGCGATAATCGCCGGCGCTCCGTTTATGGCGTGTGATCTTCAGATCTGTCCGGACGACGGCTATGAGTTCACATACGATGAAGACCTCGCCTCATCGTATTGCGCGGTGGATGTGGCGTGCCGCCAAGATGCATTAGAAGACGCTTTAGAAGACGCAGCCGAATGCGAGCGCCGCGCCGAAGAGGAGCTGAGCCTCGCCGCGTATCACTCGCCCAATTGCGGAGAGGCGACGCGCGATTTTTATCGATGCGTCGCCTCGATCGTAAGCTGCGATGAGCTCGAGGCGCCGGCGCAAATTGTGAGCGACGACCTCGCTAGAGACGGGCTCGACGAAGCGGACGAGGAGATGGGCCCAATGGCAAACGAAGGAGCGAATGAAGAGAGCTCCCTCTGTTTCGATGCTGAGCGTAGGATGGCGCTCGCCTGCTCCGATCGCGGCCTCGAAGAGGACGAACTACATGAGCTCGCAAGCGTCCTATGCGCCTTAGACACCCAATGCGAAGCGGCCCGAGAGCTGGACGCCGAGCTTTGCAGCGCCGAGGCGCGCGAGGCGATCGAGAGCTTGCCGCGCGATGATCTTCCGCGATGCCGAACAGCAATGGAGGAGCTCCTCTCCTGTCTTAGCGAGCCCAGCGCCTGCGAAGAGCCGGTCGACCATCAAACGCGGTCGCAGCGCGCCGTCAGCGTTCCGTGCGAATCCCTCAGAACGCGTGTAGCGGAAAGCTGCGAGATCGCATTCTAATGGATGAAGGCGCTGATTTGCGCGCTTTAGCCGATGCTAAGGCGCGCAACTTCCGCACTACACCGAACGTTCAATCCGTAAAAATGAGCGCGCCCATTTTCATTTAATCACGTAAACACTAAGGAAATAGAAGAATGAAACGATTCTCTCTCGTTCTTGTCTGCGTAGCGCTCTTCGCGGGCTGCGGAGACGATCCCGAGCCGGCGAAGAACGACGATAAGACACCCGAGACGACGCCGCTCCCAGAGCACGAGCCGGGCCCGAAGACCTTCGAGGCTATCGCCGATGCGTATTGCAAGCTCGACCTCGTCTGCCGGCCCGAGCGTTATGAGAGCCGCGAAGAGTGCATGGACGAGGCGATTGACGATGTGAACGAGATGCGCCTTTACGATAAAGGCTGCGGAGACGCGATCGCGGAGGTCTACGCCTGCCTCGCCGCGCTCGATGGTTGCGAAGAGTTCGACGCCTTTAACGGCGAGGAGCTCGACGCCGGCCACCCCTGCTATGAAGCCGACGTCGCGGCCGATCTCGCCTGCGAGCTGAAAACGATGGCGACCGAAGAGGAGCTCGAGATCGCTCAGGCCTATTGCGATTTTGAGCGGAGCTGCGACGAGGGTGAGTTTGGGACCTTCGACGTGCCCGCTGAAATTTGCTTGGACGAGCTCCTCGAGGACTTCATCTATTCGCGCGCCCATATGCCTCTCTGTCATGAGTCCGAGCTCGATCTCTATCGCTGCCTCGGCGCGCTCAACAGCTGCGACGAGCTCGATCATTATTATGACGGTGGCGAAGACTATCCCTGCATGAGCGAGGATGAGGCTAGCGCGCTCAGGTGCGAATAACGCGGCGAGCGGAGCCTAAACTCAGAACGCGGCGGCTTCAGCTTCGAAGCTCGCCGCGCTTTGATTTCTACTGCGCGATATCGCCGCTCAGCTCTCGACGGGGCGGATCTTCAGATCGACGAGGAGCTCGGCCGCGACCTTTGT
>JAAZAH010000426.1 GCA_012514415.1 Sandaracinaceae bacterium | reverse complement strand
TGACGCACGAAAATCGCTGAATGAAAGGCTCTGATCCGCCAGCACCACACCAACGACGGTGACATTCGGGATGTCATGCCCCTTCGTCACCATCTGCGTTCCAACGAGAATATCGTAACGATGAGCGCGGAAGTCCGATAAGATTCGCTCCACACTCCGGTGACTCACCACGTCTCGGTCGAGCCGAGCGATGCGTGCCCCAGATAGCTGGCTACTAAGCGCCTCCTCTAACTTCTCCGTCCCCAACGAAAAGCTCGTCAGTGCATCGGCCCCGCACAGCGTGCATCGCAGTCGAATCGGTAGAGAGTGGTCGCAGTAATGACAGCGCAGGCGGCCTTCCGATTTATGCGCCGTCATTGCCACGCTGCAGGACGGGCATTCTTCAGGCGCCCCGCATTGCTCGCATCGAAGCGCCGGGAGGTACCCACGTCGATTCAGGAAAACAATCGCCTGACCGCCTTCGTCCAGACAGCCCCTAAGCGCCTCGGCGAGCGGGTATGAGATGAGCTTCTCGCCGTCTCGCCCCATAGGGTAACGGCGAAGATCGACAATCTCGACTGATGGAAGCTTCGCCCCGGTCGCTCGCTCACTCAGCGTCAACAGCCTCAACCTCCCTCGCTCCGCCCCAAACATCGATTCAAAACTCGGCGTCGCGCTCCCTAAGATCGCCACCGCACCGGCTCGATGCGCACGCAGGAGCGCCATGTCTCGCGCTTGGTACCGAAAACCTTCCTCCTGTTTAAACGATGAATCGTGCTCCTCATCGACGATGATAAGGCCGAGATTCTGAATCGGCGAAAAGAGTGCCGATCGAGCGCCAATCGCGACGTGGATCTCGCCCGCACGAAGCGCTCGCATCGCAGCCTCTCGCGCGCTCGCGTCGAGCCCCGAGTGAAGCACTGCGAGACCGTCTCCAAATCGCGCACGAAAGCGCCCAACAAGCTGCGGAGTCAGGGAGATTTCTGGGACGAGAAGGACGGCCCCCTTATCCTGCCGCCTCGCTTCCTCGATCGCTCGCAAGTAGACTTCGGTCTTACCGGATCCCGTGACGCCTTTGAGAAGAAACGCCTCCGATCCTCCTCGAATCGCCGCGCGGATCGCTTCAACGGCCTCCGACTGCTCCGCGGTAAGCTCTGGCGGTACGTCCCTAGCGACTTCCTCTGCAAAAAACGGATCGGCCGGGCGAAGGCGCCGCTCCTGACTCAACAGGCCCATCTCCTCGAGTCTCCGAAGCGTCGCGCGGGTTGCTCCCGTTTCCCGCATGAGAACGAGGGCATCCGCTTCGCCGCCCGCTGCCAGGAGCTCCTGCATGACGCGCGCCTGTGCAGCTCCAAGCTTCCGCCTCCCAACCTCATCGCGGATCACTACGTAGTCTCGTTCCTGAGACCGCGCCTTCACGCCTCGCAGCTGCTCGCCCTCGCCGAGCAGCCCCTCGCGCTTGAGGCTTGCGATCTGATCCCGTCGCACGGGAGGGGAGAAGCTCTTCAGCACCTCGCCAAGCGGATGAAAATAATACCGCGCAGCCTCTTCGATGAAGCTCAGCAGCTCATCGGTAAAATATGGGTCTGAATCCAGGGCCTCAAGAATGGGGAGGATCTTCGTGCCCTCCAGCTCGGGCGGGAGCTCATCGCTCAAAGCAACAATCACTCCAGCCTCTTTACGTCGATTAAAGTGCACGAGAACGCGCGACCCGCGCTGCGCTACCTCTCGAAGCGCTTCGGGTACCGAGTACGTAAAAAGCTCTCGGCGCGGAATTCCAATCGCGACTGAAGCGAAGCGACTCAAAAAACCTCCGCTTCCGCACGCAAGCTGCTAGGTCGCCCCACAGCGACATGTGATGCTGACCTCGCGAGTCTCACGAATCTCCCTCTCGCATCTCTATCGCGCGCTCAAGCCTCGGATTGCGTCTTCGAAGGCATTTTCTTAGATTCCCGTGGCACCAACTCTCCGCGCCTGTTGAACTTTCCACGGCGACGAAGCGGATCTCTCGAGTACGGGGATCGGTACCCAGGTTGACCCGAATGTTCGGATCGGCTCCCAGGTTGACCCAAATGACCAAAATCCCCTGCGACGAAATCAAGCATCCCGCGATAAGCGATCATCGCCGCGTTATCCGTGCAGTTCGCAAAAGGAGGAATGAAAACGCGAATTCCGCGCTCTGCCGCCTTCTCTCTTAAAATCACCCTGAGTCCCGAATTCGCCGCCACTCCACCCGTAATCACAACGCGATCAATCCCCTCCGCCTCAGCCGCGCGGAGGGTCGTCCGCACCAACGACTGCACCACCGCCTCTTGGAAGCCCGCTGCAAGCGCTCCGATCCGTTCATCGCTCAGACGACTCTCTCCACCGCGGTCTCCGAGCTCCTCGGCCACTCTCCGCGCAAGCGCCGTCTTGAGACCGGCGAACGAAAAATCCATCGTCCTCTTCCCCTGCATCGGGATCGCAAATCGCTCGGGCTCTCCCCCAAAATTCGAAGCGAGTCGGTCAATCACGGGGCCACCCGGATATCCAAGGCCCAAAACCTTCGCCGCCTTATCGTAGGCCTCACCCGCTGCGTCGTCGCGCGTCTGGCCGATAAGATGGATCTCCTTGGGCCCGCTCACGCGATAGATTGCGGTATGCCCGCCACTCGCCAACAGTGCGATATAGGGAAACGTGAGTCCGATCTCTTCTTCCTCGTCACGCCTCAGGAAAGGCGCAAACAGGTGGCCTTCGAGATGGTTCACATAGACGAGCGGCTTATCGAGCGAAAACGCCATCGCGTTCGCCATTGACGTCCCCACAAGGAGCGCGCCGACGAGCCCCGGTCCCTGCGTCACCGCGATCGCATCGATGGCATCGAGCCCACCTTCGAAGGGCGCCACCGCTTCCCGCACCACGCGCGCGATCTGCTGCAGGTGTGCTCGCGCGTCGATCTCCGGTACCACGCCGCCAAAGGGAGCGTGTAGCTGGATCTGGCTCGCCACCACATCGCTCTTGACGAGACCGGTTTCATCAACGATTGCCGCCGCCGTTTCATCGCAGGAGCTTTCGATTCCGAGAATATGGATGCGGCTCATCTCCACTGCTCATTTCGCTTCATGAATCGCGCTCGGTAGTGTCGGCACACCCTCAGCAGGAGCTCAGGACTCCGAGAACGACAAAAGGCCCGCAAACAAGTACGGGAGGCTCAGATTAGCACGCATCTCTCGGTCGAGAAGGCGTTCAAGCGACGGCGATCTCGGATGGATTCAGCGCCCGAATGTCTCCGGCTTTCGCAAAGAAAGAAGCCGCGCTCCGATAGGCCCCACTGGCATCACCGCCGCTCGCTTGAACCATCTGCCCACGAAGGAGTTCGACCTCACCGAGCGAGAGGGGATCACCACTTTCCGCTGCCAAGGCCTTAATCCGTTCGATGGTCAATTCGGCGCTCGACTGCCCGGCCTTCCATTCAGCCCATGCAAGCTGAATCAAGAGAGCCATCCGCTCCTCCTCCGCGAACCCATGCTCTTCAAAGAGACTGAGGCTCCGACGAAGCGCGAGGACTGCCGCACCGGGATCGCCCGAGTTGAGACGAAGCTGCGCAATCTCCACCTGGACCCTCGCTTCCAGCTCAGGATCGACTCCGGCGACCAGCTCGAGGACCATCCGCAAGTAGCGCGTGGCCTCCCTCAACCTTCCGCGCGCGATGAGCACCCGTCCGATGCTCAAGAGAAAGCGCGCACGCTTGGGATCGCTCGGGCCGAGCCGGTCGAGCGCCTCTCGCAAAATGCCCTCAGCCGAGAGAAGCTCCCCCGCCGCAAGAAGCGCTTCGGCAAGCTTTTGGCTGAAGGTCAAACTCGCCGATTCCATCACCGGATCGACGAGCTCGAGCACCTTCCGCCGCGCGATCTCATCCGCCCTTCGGTAGGCGTGGATGGCACCGCGATAATCCCCTCGAAGCCGCGCCGCATCACCCGTTCGCTCAAGGTGAAGAAGGGCAAGCATTTGATTTTTCCCGCGATAGGCATGCTCCGCGAGATGCTCCGGCGAGGCCCCCCCCTCGGCCAGCACGCCAAACGCTCGATCGTGCAGCTCACGCCTCGCCTCCGAGGGGATGCTCGCCTCGATCAGCTCCGCGACAAACGGGTGAACGATTCGATATCGATTCCCCTCGACCGAGAGCCACGCCTCGCACTCAAGCACGCGTACGAGTTGGCCGAGCTCGGCTTCATCCACGATCTTGGACAGCGCATTCATCGATCCGGAGCGCCCGAGAATCGCGGCCGCCTGAAAGACTCTCAGCGCTTTGGGGCTGAGAAAGCCCGCTCGCCTTAGGATGAGTTCAGCGAGCCTCACCGGAACCTCATCCCCCTCATCCACATGCTCGAGATAATGCGCGAGCTGCGTAAGGTAGAGCGGAAGATAACGGCGGCTCCCATCACCCAAAATGTACTTCCCGACTTTCGGACCAAAGCGCGCGCTGATGGCAGGCGCGAACGCAATCCCTTCGAGCGCAAAGCGCCCATCGACTGCCGTATTCGTCGGCGCGCCCGCTGTCACGATGAGGAGAGGCGTAGAGAACGAAAACTGCCGTAAGATCTGGATGACTTCTTGGCTCAGTCCATCGAGCTCCGCAAAATCATCGATCACAAGGAGGCGCCTTCGCACATCTCCGTCTCGATAGAGAAGCTCCGCAACGAGAGCGGCCACCGCTCCCGCTCGAGAGCGTCGCTGAAAGCCGAGTAGCGCGCGCGGCTCGAATAGCTCGTCGGCGCCGGCCCTCGCGATGGCGCTCATCTGGATGGAGCCAAGATGAGCCCTCAACTCATCACGTGCGACGCCTTCACATGAAGCGAGCACATGCGCGATCGTCTCGTACGGCATCGGCGCCACGCGCTCCTCTGAACCCGCAATGAGAACGATGGCGCCAGCCGCTTCGCTCTCCGCGGCAAATGCTCGCAGGAGACTCGTCCGCCCAACGCCTTGCTCACCCTGAATGTCGAGCCATCTCGCGCCGCGTTCCAGCTCCTCAAACTCCCGCCTCAACCAAGCCAGCGGTTCCTCGCGCTCGAGAAGATCCCTGGGACCGTAGATCCTGCCGAGACTTGCGCGCGTCTCCGCGGTCTCTCGCGCGCTCAGATTCTGATTGGTGATGCGCTCGTCTGAATCGGATGAAGCGGGTGCCGGTGGAAGGATGCTCGTCCCGCATTGCCCGCAGAAGCGCACTCCGCTCGGGTTCATCGCACCACAGGATGCGCACTCCGTTCCTTGCGCTTGCCGCCGCACGCCATCACGAAGCTCGAGGAGCGCGGCCTTCATCTCATCGGCATTTTGAAAGCGCGCATTCCGATCTTTCGTAAGCGCCTTCATCGTGATCTCAGCAAGGCGATCTGGAATGTTCCGATAAGGCGCGACCTCTCGAGGATCGGGAACCGGATCGTGAAGATGGCGGAGAACGACCTTAGTGGGCGTATCGTCCATGAACGGAAGCCGATCGGTGAGAAGCTCGAAGAGGATGACCCCAAGCGCGTAG
>JAAZAH010000425.1 GCA_012514415.1 Sandaracinaceae bacterium | reverse complement strand
TGGCTTTCTAAGGACTGCGCCGGACGTTTCTCCTCGCCGTCGCCGTTTGCACTCCGTTCATCGCCGGAGGCCTCGGCCGTGGTCGCGCCCGCATCGTCCACTTCACGCTCTGCTCGGCTCCCCTCGCTCTCCGCCTCTTCTAAACGAGACTCCGCCCCTTCGCCATCGTCCCCGCGGGCGATCGAAGCTATGCATAAGAAGAAGAAAGCAACGAGGAGAGAAGCTCGCCCCATCCGCGGACCTTATCCCTCAATCCCGCGCGTCGCAATTTGAGCTCTCGACTCGTCAGCATCCACGCTCACTTTTTATGGTGGACCCCTTGGCTTTGATGAGGCGACCCCTTCCCTTGTATTGACAGTGACGCTCACCCCGCGGGATACCCTCGGTAGCGAATATCGAGACGCTCGACGGCTCCTTCCACTCAAACGCTACGCCTTATGCTCTCCCCATTTGCCCATTTCCGCAAACGCGGTCTCCGTTTGCCTCTTCGGCTCGCGTGCTTTCTCCTCTTGACCGCGAGCGTTTCGGTTGCCTGTTCCTCGGACTCAAGGCCCCCACACCCCCTCGCCCCGCCCGTCCCGCTCGCGACGCACGGCCGCTATATCGTCGATGCCGAAGGAAACCGCGTCAAACTCGCCTCGGTAAACTGGTACGGCGCGAGCGATACCTTCCACGTCGTCGGGGGACTCGATACGGCGCCCATCGACGAAATCGTCCGCTCCATCCGCTCGCTTGGTTTCAACTCGGTCCGTCTCCCCTTCTCCAACGAGATGATGCGCATCACGGAGCCGGTCGATCCTCGAGCCGTCGCTGCCAACCCCTCGCTCATCGGAAAAACACCGCTCGAAGTCTTCGACGCCACCATCGACGCGCTCGCACGCGAGGGCATCCTCGTCATTGTCAACAACCACACGACCCGCGGGATGTGGTGTTGCTTCCTCGACTCGGATGGGCTCTGGTTCAACGAGGATCTCAGCACGGAAGAATGGATTGAGGACTGGCGGCGGATCGTCCGACGCTACCTCGATGAGCCTTATGTCGTTGGCGCCGACCTCCGAAATGAAGTTCGGATGAACTCCTTCCTGGAGGAGCCACATTGGGCGGAGAAGGATCGCGATCCCGCCCTCGACTGGCATGCCGCCGCGGAGCGCGCCGGCGATGCCATCCTCGAAATCAACCCCGATCTCTTGATCGTCGTCGAAGGCATCAACTTCCCTCGCGTCCATCTCTCGCGGGTAGCCGTCGCGCCGATCGCCCTCTCGATCCCCAACCGGCTCGTCTACGCCGCGCATAACTACGGTTTCATCGGTCCGACCGCCCTTCCCCCGACCTACGGCGAGATGGATTGGGAGACTTTCCGCGCGACCATGGACGCCGAGTGGGGCTACGTCGCCACGGAAGGCGAGGCCTACACGGCGCCCGTCTGGGTGAGCGAGTTTGGCATTGGCTTCGATGCCGATAACGATGCGTGGTTCAAAAACCTCATCCGCTATCTGGATGAAGGGGATTTCGATTTTGCGTATTGGCCGCTGAACCCGGGGCCCAAAGCCTCCGGAGACGATGAGCCCTATGGCCTCCTCGAGCTCGATTGGAAGACGCCGCGCGAGGATTTTCGCACCGAAGCGATTCGTCGAATCGCCCAACCGAAGAAAGGGCCGGGCATCGATTGACGACGAGCCTTCGGAGGCATTTTGATGAAAATTTACGGTGGAATCCGGTCGCTTAAGGCTTGATCCGCGGATTTCCGAGTGTCAGCCTTGCCCAGCATGTCTGCGGGCCCTCTTGAAGTCTCGCTCGCCGCTCCTCTCCTCGGCGCAGCCATCCTCGCTCTTCTCCCCTTGGACGCTGCGAAGAATGGTCTCCGAGCGCTCCTCGCCCTCGCTGCCTCGCTCGTCAGCCTTTTTGCCATCGGCACACTCGAGCGGGGCGATGGGTTCGAGCTCCCGCTCATCCCGAGCCTCGGCATCACGCTGCACTATGAAGCGGATCGC
>JAAZAH010000424.1 GCA_012514415.1 Sandaracinaceae bacterium | reverse complement strand
TGAGGTAATCCTCGAGGTATTCATCGAGGATTGCGGCCGTATTCGCGCTGAAACCGCACCGGGGTGCGCGGCGGACTCCCTTCATAAAAAGGACGACATCATTCCCTTCGATAAGGGAGCGGATACGCGCTTCGGTGCTCATCATAAGGATTGATGCGGCGACCGCGCCCGAAGTGCAAGCACCTTCCCCTCTTGCGACCGATTCGGGCGCCCACGCGGCGTTCGATGCGCGTAAAATAGAAAGGGCGCGCGCCCTCGAGGAAGACGCGCGCCCATCGACGGTTGCCGTGCCGTTCAGCCGTGCTGCTCAGCCAGCTGACGGAGGACGTAGCGAAGGATGCCGCCGTTTTCGATGTACTCAACCTCTTGCGAGTTATCGAGTCGAGCGAGCACCTTGAACTCCTTGCCCGTATCGGTCTTCACCGTGAGGAGCTTGCGCGGCTCGAGTCCCTCGCTGATGCCAAGGATCGAGTAGGACTCCTCGCCCGTCAGGTCAAGGCTATCCCGCGTCTGTCCGTCGACGAACTGAAGCGGGAGGATGCCCATCCCAATGAGGTTCGAGCGGTGGATGCGCTCGAAGCTCTCGACGATGACGGCCTTCACTCCAAGAAGGAGTGTGCCCTTCGCCGCCCAGTCGCGGCTCGAGCCCGTGCCGTACTCCTTACCGGCGACGATGATGAGGGGCGTTCCCTCCGCTTGGTAGCGGACCGAGGCATCGTAGATGCTCATCTGCTCGTTGCTCGGGATATGACGCGTCACACCGCCCTCGACACCGGGGACGAGTTCGTTGCGGAGCCGGATGTTCGCGAACGTACCGCGCACCATCACCTCGTGGTTCCCGCGCCGGCTCCCATAGGAGTTGAAGTCGAGCGGGCTCACACCCTTTTCACGAAGATATTTCGCTGCGGGGCTATCGGCCGCGATGGAGCCGGCAGGCGAGATGTGGTCCGTCGTCACGGAGTCGCCGAGTTTGGCGAGGACGCGCGCTCCGGTGATGTCGGAGAGTTTTTCGGTCTCGCCCGCTTTGACACCATCGAAGAAGGGAGCGCGGCGGATGTACGTCGAGTCCTCTTGCCATTCGAAGGTGCTGCCGCTCGGGACGACGACGTTCCTCCACTGCTCGGGGCCCTCGAGGACCACGGCATAGCGCTCCTTGAACTGCTCGCGCTTGACGAAATCGTTGATCGCGCGGTTGAGCTCCTCCTGCGACGGCCAAATGTCGCGGAGATAGACCTCTTTCCCGTCCTTGCCGATGCCGATCGGATCCTTGGTAAGATCGATCTTCATCGTGCCCGCGATCGCGTACGCCACCACGAGCGGCGGCGAGGCGAGATAGTTTCCGCGGGTAAGCGGCGAGACACGTCCCTCAAAGTTTCGGTTGCCCGAGAGGACCGAAGCCACGACGAGGTCATTTTCTTGGATCGCCTTGGTGATGTCGTCGTCGAGCGGACCGCTGTTGCCGATGCACGTCGTGCAGCCATAGCCGACGATATGGAAGCGGAGCGCTTCGAGATCCTCGAGAAGACCGCCCGCCTTCAAGTATTCGGTGACCACCTGCGACCCGGGGGCAAGGCTCGTCTTCACCCAGGGCTTCGTGGTCAGTCCGAGCGCGCGCGCCTTCCTTGCGACAAGCCCGGCGCCGATCATTACCGAAGGGTTCGAGGTGTTGGTGCAGCTCGTGATGGCTGCGATACAGACCGCGCCGTTATCGAGCGTGAAGCTACCATCCTCGCGCTTGATCTCGACGCCAGTGCCCTGCGCGCCAAATTCCTTCTCGACCTCGGCCCAGTTGGCGGGCGCATCGCCGAGGACGACGCGATCCTGCGGACGCTTCGGACCCGCAAGGCTCGGAACGACCGTCCCTAGGTCGAGCTCGAGCGTATCGGAGAAGACGGGATCGGGGCTATCGCTCGTGCGGAAAAGTCCAATAGCTTTAAGCGCTTCGCGAACGAGCTCGATGTGCTCGTCGTCGCGTCCGCTCGCGGACATATAGTTGAGCGTTTCTTCATCGACCGGGAAGAAGCCCATCGTGGCGCCGTACTCGGGCGCCATATTTGCGATGGTCGCGCGATCGGCGAGGCTCAGGTTATCGAGGCCCGGGCCGTAAAACTCGACGAATTTCTCAACGACGCCCTTCTTACGGAGCATCTCGACAATCGTGAGGACGGCATCGGTCGCGGTCGAGCCCTCGGGGAGCTTACCCGTGAGCTTGAAACCAACGACCTGAGGCACGAGCATCGCGATCGGCTGACCCAACATCGCTGCCTCAGCCTCGATTCCGCCGACGCCCCATCCAAGGACACCGAGGCCGTTGATCATCGTCGTGTGGCTATCCGTCCCGACAAGGCTATCGGGATAGGCGACCGTTGTGCCCTGTACGTCCTTGGTGAACACAACGCGCGCGAGGTACTCGAGGTTCACCTGGTGAACGATGCCCGTCCCAGGAGGCACGACCCTCATATTATCGAAAGCCTGCTGCGACCATTTGAGGAACTGGTATCGCTCGTTGTTGCGACGGAACTCGTAGTCGACGTTCTGCTCAAAGGCGCGAACCTGACCGTACGAATCGACTTGGACCGAGTGGTCGATCACGAGATCGGCGGGCTCGAGCGGATTGATGCGGCTGGGATCGCCGCCCATCTTGGCGAACTGCTCACGCATGGCAGCAAGATCGACCATCGCGGGCACGCCGGTGAAGTCCTGAAGGATAACGCGAGCCGGCCGGAAGGCGATCTCGGTCGACGGTTCGACCTCGGGGTTCCACTTGGCCACGGCCTCGATATCGGCCTTGGTGACGGTCTTGCCATCCTCCGACCGGAGAAGGTTCTCGAGAAGGACTCGAATGGAGTAAGGCAAGCGCGAGGGATCGCCGAGTCCGGCGCTCTTCACAGCGTCGAGACGGAAGACCTGAACCTCACGATCGCCTACGCGAATCGTTGAACGACTTTGATAACTATCAGCGGAGAGGGTCATAGACTCTTCTCTTAACACGCGGAGGGCCCTCCGGAAAGTCCCGGGCGAGCGTTAGCGCCATCCGAAAGTCCGAACTGCACGCCTCAAATCGGCCTCAATCTCCTATCCGTTTCCTTCGTCGCTCGAGAGGCCCTCGGAATAGCAGGCGCAATGATCGAGCGACTATGAACCGACGCGCGAAAGAAAAGACGATCATTCTACGGCGCATCAGATCGGAATCTTTCTCATAAAAACTAGCGAACGTTGATTTTTGTTATATTCTTTAGATATTCATTACTCCAGCGGTTCCCTTCCCCATCGAACCCAAAAGAAACATTTGAAACACGCGTTTCAAATGTGCAATGACGTCTGTATTCCCTAGGAGTGAACAACATGGCCACCAAACGAACGCCCCGTAAAGCATCTTCCGGTCGTGGAAGCCCCGAGGCAGTCGAGAAGCGGCGCGCTGCGCGTCAGCTCAACACCCTCCTTTCCGCGACAGCCAAGGTCGGGAGCGAGCTTGATGGGCGGACTGAAAAGCGCCGCCAGCGGCTCGTCTCGGAGCTTAAAGAGGGGCGTGGCGGCGAGCCGCTGAAGCCGATCGATCGCCTCGGTCACGTCAACGAGCTGCTCGGTATCGGTGAGACGTTTGCCAGCCTCCGCAAGCAGGGCATCAAGCCGATCAAGACTCAGCTCACCGAAGAGCTGATCGAGACCGCTGAGCGTGTCCAGGCAGCCAATCCGGACATTCGCCCCGCGGCGTGGAAGATCCTCGGCGTGAACATGGGCGAGGACGGCAAAGTCATCCGCGATGAGAATAAGCGCCGCCGCGGACGCGGGCGCGCGAAACAAGCCTGATTGGTCACGCGGGGAGTGAGGAACACCCGCGCAAGGAGTTCGATTCTGAGCTCTATCTGCGCGGGCTCAACGTCTCCGTTGCGAGGATTTTCCCGGGCGCGAGTCTCTCACCGCCCCAAAGCGCACCCTCCGCGAGAAGAATTGTTTGCAATACGCGCCAGCATTAGCTAAAGAACCTGCCCACGCTTCGCATCGCCGAAGCATTGGCGCCGTGGCCAAGTGGTAAGGCAGAGGTTTGCAAAACCTCCATTCACCGGTTCGACTCCGGTCGGCGCCTCCCCCAAAGAAGGCCCCAGCATCTCGCTGGGGCTTTCTTTTTTGGGGCGCATCCGACTCAATCAAGTCGATTTTCGCTCTTTATACATCCGCGCTCAAGCGATCGGCGAGCTCGAAAGCCTCGATGATATTGTCCTCGATGCTGCAATAGGTCCACGCGCCGTAGCGTCCGATCGAATGCACCCCGTTCCGCCCAAGCGCTGCCCGCTTCTCCTTAGAATCGCGGATGACGGCTTGGTTGATGTGAACATAAGCCGGGCTCAATACGACGCGATGATGCGCAATAAGCTCGTGTTCTTGAACGATTCCAACTCTTGACAAGTCGTTCAATATCTTATCGAGCGTCCCTCTCCAATCCTCCGGAGTCTGCTGACGACGGCGTCCAATTTCGACGTAGAGGCTCATGCGATCGTCGCCGAAAATATTGTCATAGAAGCCGACGCGATAGAAGATCTCAGTCGGATTTGGATAATAGATCCAGTGGATTGCCTCGGGACCTTTGCGATCGAAGCCGAGATTGAAGACCTCGACCTCGTTGGCTTGGTACAATTCGCGATTGTAGGGAATCGAAGCGATCTCGTAGAGGCGATCGAGCGGCATCGAAGAAATGAGCCGTTTGAATTGGAAGGTTCGCTCTTCCGTCTGCGCGGTCGAACGCTCGAGGTCGATCGCGATCACCGGCTCACCCTTTAGGATGCGTGTCGAATCGAGATCGCGCGCCAGCGCTTCAACGTAGCGGATGGCGCCTCCACGCGGATAGGTGAAGGTTTGGTTGTAGCCGCTCGCATCCGGCTCGCGGAAGTTTCGCACGATCTCGTCAAGGTCCGCGTGCGGAAAGAAGCGCCCCATCGCATCGCGATCGAGACGGCGAAGATCGGTCGCGTAAAGCTTTTCGTTGTACGGAATCAGGAATTTTTCTGCGATCGCGCGGCCGAATCGGCTGATGAGCATCTCGTAGAAATTCGACTCCTCATTCGGCTCGCGGAAATAAAGATCGTAGAGCGCTTCAATGAACTCGGCCTTGGGGAGCTGATGAATGTTCTTTTGGAAAGGGAAGTCGATGAGGCGATCGGCATAGTGAATGGCGCTCTTTCGCTCGACGCGAAGGATCTCCTCACCGTCCATCCGCTCGCGGAGATAGGTTTCGATCTCGGCACGGCGAAAGTGAAAGAAGTGGCCTGAATAATCCCAAGTGAAGCCTCCACAGCGCACGGTGCGGCAGTAGCCGCCGAGCTCTTCCTCGGCCTCGACGATGAGGTAGTCGGCCCCGCTGGGAAGTCGCGCCGCGAATGAGAGCCCGCTGATCCCGCCGCCGACGATGAGATAATCGACCTTCTCCATCTTCACTCAAGGTTAAACCCGCGGAGCACGCGAAGTCTCCCCTTCTCGTCGAGCTCGCCAATCGCGCGAAGCGCGCCCTCCGGATCGACGAGGCGTAGTGGTTTGCCTCGAGGGAGCTCGCCTTCCGTAGCATAGCTGCTCGTCGCTCGGCCATGGAACACATCGAGCGCGCCCTCTTCGGTCAGATCGACTCTTGGAAGCGCGCGCGTGGCCTCGATAAGATCGAGCGCATGCGCGCGGATCTCGGCGCGAAGCGTTTCGTCTTTGAACGCGCGATAGAGCAGCTCTCCCGAGATGCACTCGCTCACATCGAAAGGGCCGCTTCGCACGCGCCGGAGCGCAGAGAGATGGGCGACGGTACCGAGACGCTCGCCGATGTCGCGCGCGAGAGAGCGAATGTAAAAGCCTTTGCCAACGTTGGCGAAGACGCGGATGCGCTCGCCGCTTAGGCCGAGAAAGCGAAGCTCATGGATGCGAACCTCGCGCCGCTTCGCTTCAACCTCTTCCCCATCGCGCACCCTCTGCATCGAGGAGCGTCCGCCGATCTTGATCGCGCTGATGAGCGGAGCTTCTTGAAGATAGCCTTCACCAAAGGAGCGAAGCACCTCCTCAATCTTGCTAGGAGAAAGATCGGCCGGAATCGGCGCCTCTTCGATGATGTCCCCCTTCGCATCGAGGCTATCCGTCAACGCCCCGAGGCAGATCTCGGCTTCATACGCTTTATCGTCGGCTGAAAGATACGGCGCGAGTTTCGTCGCTTGGTCGATGAGGAGGACCATCACACCGGTCGCCATCGGATCGAGCGTTCCGGCATGGCCCACCGTTCGCGTCCCAAAGACCCTGCGCGCCCAGCGGACGAGATCGTGCGAGGTGGGGCCGCTTTGCTTATCGACGAGGAGGACGCCGCTCACCGGAAGACCTCTTCGAGTTCGCTCATCACACGCGCCCTCACCTCGGTGAGCGTGCCTCTTACGCGCGCACCCGCCGCGTATCGATGCCCCCCACCGCCGAGTGTTGCGGCGAGCGCAGCGGAGTCGATCTCGGCTCTCGATCGGAGGCTCAGCTTAACGTCGAGGCGCTCACCGGTTTCAAACTCCCAAAGAAGGATCGCGAGCTGCACCCCATCGAGCATTCGCCCGTAATTGATAAGCCCATCAAGCATATCATCATCCGCGCCCTTGGCTTCGAGAAGCGCCCTTGGGACCTCGAAGTACGCGACGCGTCCTCCGTAGAGCAGCTCCATTCGGTCAAGAAGCGCAGCGAGGAGGCGGAAGCGACCCAGCGGCCAGCGCTCAAAGAGGTGTTCGGAGACACGGGCGGGATCGACTCCGGCCTCAAGGAGACGGGCGCCCGCGCGAAGCGTCTCGGGCTTCGTGCCCGCATAGCGAAATCCACCGGTATCGGCGACGATCGCCGCGTAGATGGGTTCGGCGATGTCTTGAGTGAGCCAAGCGGCGGGCGCCGCGCTCCGCACCTCTAGGTGAGCGTCAAAAACGCGATCGAGAAGTCCGAGGACGATTTCGCCTGTTGAGGCCGCCTCGGTATCGCGGAGGACGATCTCGCCGAAATCATCGTGAATGAGGTGGTGATCGATGATGAGCTGGGGAACGCCCTTGGGGAGCCCCTCGGGAAGGAGGGAGCGAGCCGCTGTATCGGTGACGACGACGAGATCGAAGTCGCGCTCCGTTGGGAGCGCCCGCTGGATCTCATCCGGATGCGGCAGAAAAGCGAGCGCTGGATTGAGCGGATCGGGAATGTAGACGCTCGCATCTTTCGCGAGGTGCTTCAGGGCACGAGCGATCGCGAGGGCGGAGCCGAGCGCGTCGGCATCGGGACGCTGATGACACGAGCAGAGGATCGCGCGCGCCTGAAGAAGCGCATCGACGGCCTCAGAAAAGTTCACCCTTCGACCTCATGATCGCCTTGGGTGGTGGCGTCCTCATCCCCTTCGTCCGCGTCGTCGTCCGAAAGCTCACGTCGTTGGCGCTCTTCGGCCAGCTCATGAAAAATCGCTTCCATCCGGAGCCCGTGATCGACCGAATCATCCCAATAGAACCGAAGCTCGGGGATATTTTTTGCGCGGATGGCCGGCGCGATCGCACGCCGGAGGATGCCCGCGCCGCCCTCGAGTGCTTCGATCAGCGCCTCACGCTCATGAGGCGCCGCGTCTTGAAGGAGGCGTACGTAGACACGCGCTTGGCTAAGGTCCTCCGTCACCTTCACCGCCGACACGACCACACCCTCGACTCGAGGATCGCGGAGCGTGCCGCGCATGAGAAGGTTGGAAAGCTCTTTTCGGAGCGTCTCATTGACTCGATCGGAACGCTTGAGTTTCTTTCGATGGTTCATCGTCTCTCCGAAAAATAGGGTAGGCAGCGACGGGAACTGGGGACGCCTCTACGTCCTATTCGCCGTCGTCGTCGTCAAAATTTTCCCAGCTGAGATCGTCCTCGAGCGTGCTCACCTCTTCGGTCCCTAGGGAGACACGCTCGGCGCGCTCGCGAAGAAGAACCCAGCCAGCGGAGTCGCGGAGGAGCGTCGCGGCTGCATCCGCAAGCGCGTCTGCATGCGCTGCATCGTTGCTGAGCGCAGAGACACCGACGATGGCGCTGCGAGGATCGTTCATCGCGCCAACCTCGGCGATGGCGGCGAGGGTGCGGGACCGGGCTCGATCGATCGCGCTCCGGACCACGCCCCGCTTCTCTTTGAGGCCGTTGACCTCGGGAATCGAGAAGCGGAGCACGCGGATGGAGACGATCACTTTCGCTCAAACGATCAATCGAGCGTCGCTGCGATCTCCTTCAGATCGAAGCACTCGATGATATCGCCCTCTTTGATGTCGTTGTAGTTGTGGAGACCGATACCGCACTCGTAGCCGTGCGTGACCTCGCGCGCATCATCCTTGAAGCGGCGAAGGGAGCTGAGTTGGCCCGTCCAAAGCACGACGCCATCGCGGACGAGACGCGCCTGCGCGTTGCGGACGATCTTTCCTTCGGTGACCATGCAGCCCGCGACCGTACCCGCCTTCGGGATGGAGAAGGTCGCGCGAACCTCGGCCTTGCCGAGCTCCTCTTCGACGACCTTCGGGGCAAGGAGGCCGGCCATCGCATCTTTCACATCGTCGATCGCCTCGTAGATCACGCTGTAGGTACGGATCTCGACGCCCTCGGCACGCGCAGTGGCATTCGCCTTCCCTTGAGGTCGCACGTTGAAGCCGATCACCACAGCGTTCGACGCGCTGGCAAGCGTCACGTCGTTCTCGGTGATTCCGCCGACGCCGGTATGAATGACGTTCACCTTCACCTTCTCGGTCGAGAGCTCGGCGAAGGACTTCTTGAGCGCCTCGATCGAGCCTTGAACGTCGGCCTTCACGACGAGCTTCAGCTCCTTCACGTCGCCGCTCTGCATCATCGCCTGGAGCTGCTCGAGGCCGCGCGGAGCACCGATCGACGAAGGCGAAGTTCCCATCTGCGCCTTACGCGCTTCGGCGACCTCTTGGGCCTTGCGCTGATTGGTGACGCGATAGAGGATATCGCCAGCCTCGGGGAGCTCTTGGAAGCCAAGGACCTCGACCGGCGTGGCGGGTCCTGCGGATTTGAGCGCCTTCCCGCGATCGTCCGTGAGCGCGCGCACGCGCCCCCAAGCCGCGCCGGCCACGACATAGTCGCCGGGGCTGAGCGAGCCGTTTCGGATGAGCACGTTCGCCACGGGACCGCGACCACGATCGAGATAGGACTCGAGCACCACTCCCTCGGCCGGAATCTTTTCGTTCGCGTAGAGCTCAAGGATTTCGGCGTTCAGGAGCACGGCGTCGAGGAGTTCATCGATTCCCTGCCCCGTATGGGCGCTGGTCTGAATGAACATCGTATCGCCGCCCCACTCTTCGGGCTGGAGGCCCTCGGCTGCTAGCTCGCTGGTGACGCGCTCGATCTGGGCCTCGGGCTTATCGCATTTATTGAGTGCGACGACGATCGGCACGTCCGCTGCCTTGGCGTGGCTGATGGCCTCCTTCGTCTGAGGCATCACGCCATCGTCCGAGGCGACGACGAGGATGACGACATCGGTTGCTTGGGCGCCACGCGCACGCATCGCCGTAAAGGCCTCATGCCCCGGCGTATCGAGGAAGACGATGGTTCCGCGATCGGTGTCGACCCGGTACGCACCGATATGCTGCGTGATGCCGCCCGCTTCTCCCGCAGCGACGTCCGCCTTGCGGATGCGATCGAGCAGAGACGTCTTTCCATGGTCGACGTGTCCCATCACGGTGACGATGGGTGCGCGGATCTTGCGATCCTCCTCGGCGTCCACGAAATCACCGCGGGCATCTCCGACGACCTCTTCCTCGGAGCGCGCGACGTTCTCAACTTCATAGCCGAACTCGACCGCGAGAACGCCTGCGGTATCGGCGTCGAGCGTGCTGTTGATGTGCACGCCGCTCATACCGAGCTGGATGAGCTTCATGAGCAGGTCGGCGCTCTTGACGCCCATGCGCTGCGCAAGCTGCTGAAGCTGGATCTGATCCTCGATGCGGATCTTCCGCTTCTTCTCGCTCGGAACCGTGATGGCCGTCTTGAGGCCCTTCTTACCCGCGGGCGCACGCCGCTTACCCATCCGCGATTGCGGCCGGCCCGCAGGCCCGATCGAGGCGTGCCCACGAACCTCGCGGCGCGGACGCCCCGGCTCGATTCGCTGTTTGGCACGATTGTGTTCGTCGACGATGCGGCGTCGATCCTCTTCGCTGAGCTGACGCCCACCGAAGCCGACCGTATTGCCGCGCTGGATGACGCCCGGGGGAAGCGGCGCGTGTGCGAAGCGATCGGCGGCGGGAGGCGGCTCGGTCGCCCGACGCTCCTCGCCTTCGCCTGCGCGCGGGATGTCCTGACGGAGCGGACGCGGACCGCGGATCTCGGGCGCGACGCCAGGAACGGGCTGACGGCGACGCGGACGTTCCTCGGCCGCCTTCGGCTCCTCGCGCGGTCGGGTCTCTTCGCGAACCGTCTCTCTACGCTCCTCTTCCGCGCGCTCCTCCCGGGCCTCCGGGCGCGCTTCAGAGACTTCGGGCACCTCGGCTGCTTCGGCTGCCACCTCAGGTGCGCTCTCGCTCGCTGCGCTCGGCTGCTTTTCTTCAACCTTGGGCTCATCGGCGACCGGCTCGGGCTCGGCTCGCTTGACCTCGACCGGCACCACGGGCTCCGACCGCTCAGGCTCCGCTTCGGCGGGACGCGGCTCGGGCGCGCTCGGCGTTTCGAGTTCGGCCTTGCCCACCGGGCTCGCACTCTCTTCTGCAGCGCGTGCCTCTTCGGCCTCCTCCTGTCCGCGGCGCTTTCGGCGCACGACGGTCGGACGGATCCGCTCCTCGACGAGACCACCAGAGGCCTCGCGAGAGAGCGAACGCTTCAGGCGTTCGGCGTCCGGAGCTTCAACCGAGCTCATATGATTCCGGACATCGACACCAAGTGACTGCAATTTCGAGATGAGCTCTTTATTATCGAGCCCCACCTCTTTGGCGAGCTCATATACACGCACCTTACTCATCCAACCTCCGAGACAGCGTCGAACCGGATCATCGCTTCCAAAATGGCGCGGGCGAGGCCGATATCCTTAATCGCCATCACACCGACCTCGTTACGCCCGAAGAGTGTCCCGAATCTGGCCTTATCGCCATGAACGATGACATCGCATCCGGTTTTTTTTGCGAGCGCTTCGATATCCCCACGGCGCCCTGCGGCGTCATGAGCAAAAATGATAAGTGAGGCCTCTCCGTCTCTCACGGCTTCGAGGGAGGCATCCCCGCCCATCGCAATCGCTCTTGCGCGATTCGCCGACGAGATGAGGCCATCGATGCGTATACGATAGGCCTCTCTGATGGCATTTGCAATTTCACGAGGCTCCACGCGGATGGAAGCCTTCATCGCACGAGAGAACCCGCCGCGTTGCGCCGCCGTCTTGAGGCAGCTGTAACGCGGCTCGATCCAAACTCCGCGACCGCCAAGCTTGCCCGCAAGATCGACCGCGAACTTGCTCCCATCAACGAAAACAAGCCGGACCATCTTCTCGGGCGCAAAGCGCTCGCCGCAGCCTACGCAGGTGCGGAGCGTCTCGCGGCGCGTCGCGCGCTGGGCGCTCTCTTGGTGCGATGCAGCCATCATTCGGTGTCCGGAGCCTCCTGAGCATCCTG
>JAAZAH010000423.1 GCA_012514415.1 Sandaracinaceae bacterium | reverse complement strand
TTCGCGCGAATTGCCGCCTCGACGGGGGGCCATTCGCGATCGAGGAAGACCTCAACTGCCTCGCGGATCTCCGCCGCATGGGCGCTCTGCAGCTTGGCCGAGAGCGCGAAGCGATCGCCATCCTCTTCGTTGCGAACAGCCTCAGGCGAGCCGTATCCGGCGTCGACGATCTTCTGGGCGATCGACGCACTCACTCCGCGGACGAGCTGGAGGCGATCCCGATCGCTCGGCATCTCGGAACCCTCGGCGAGGACCTTGAGGCGATGCTGACGCTCGTCCTCCATCGCGCTCGTCGCGCGCGTTCGCGCCTGTTCAGCGCCCGTAGGACCGATGCCTTCAATCGCGGCGAGCTCCTCGAGCGGGGCTTCGGCGACCTCATCGAGCGTCCTGAAGCCCATATTGTAGAGATTTCGCGCGAGCTCCTCGTCTTCGATGCGGGCGAGCGCGCGCATCGCCTCTTCCTCGTTCTGCTTAAAGCGCGCTTCGCTCACGATATCAAGCTTCCATCCTGTGAGCTGTGAGGCGAGGCGTACGTTCTGTCCGCGGCGTCCGATCGCGAGGCTGAGCTTCGAATCGGGGACGACGAGCTCCATGGTCTGGTTTCCTTCGTCGATGACGACGCGGATCACTTCTGCCGGAGCAATCGCATTGCAGACGAAGCGGGCCGGATCGCGATCGAAGGGCACGATATCGATCTTCTCCCCGCGAAGCTCTTGGACGACAGCCTGAACGCGCGAGCCCTTCATTCCCACGCATGCACCCACGGGATCGACATCGGCGTCGCGGCTTGCAACGGCAATCTTCGAACGCGCGCCGGGCTCGCGTGATGCGGCGACGATGCGGACGATGCCTTCGTAGATCTCGGGGACCTCCATCTCGAAGAGCTTGACGAGGAGCCCGACGTCGGTGCGGGAGAGAATGATCTGGGGCCCCTTGGCCTCGCGATCTATGTCCTTGAGGAGCGCCACGATGCGATCGCCCGGGCGATAGTTTTCGCGCGGAGCCTGCTCTCTTGCGGGGAGCACGGCCTCGACGTTCTGGCTCTGACCGATGCCGACGATGATATTCTGTCCGCGCTCGAATCGGCGGACGATCCCCGTGATCAGTTCGCCCTTGCGGTTCTTGAATTCGTCGTAGATGCGATCGCGCTCGGCGTCCCGCACCTTCTGCATGATGACCTGCTTCGCCGTCTGGGCGGCGATGCGTCCAAAGCGTTGACGGGCACTCTGCAGCTGAAGGAGATCGCCGAAATCCTTATCCTGCTGGCGCGCCTTCTCATAGTCTTGGTCGAGGTAGAAGATTTGGAAGCCGAGCTCCTCGCCGATCTCGGCCTCGAGGCCATAGCGCTGCGCCGCCTCGTAGCTGATCTCGGTCTCCTCGTCATCGACCTCCTCGACGACGGTCATGTACTGGAAAAGATCGACCGTGCCGGTCTCATCATTGAAGCGCGCCTCGAGCTCGCGATCGACACCGAACGTGCGCTTGGCCGCAGTGAGAATCGCTTGTTCGGTCGCCTCAATGAGCACTTTCGGATCAATGCCTTTCTCTTGGCTGACCTGCTCGATGACTGTCCGAAGTGTGAGACTGCTCTGTTGCATGAGAGGAACCTGAATGGCTCGGTCAAAGCCGAGGAATGAGGTTGGCCTTTACGATGAGTTTGAAGGGGATGGCTTTTCTAAGGCCGTCCTCCTCAAGATCAATCGAATCCCCCGAGACTCCTCGGAGAATTCCTTTGAAATTTCGCTGACCTTCGACGGGAGCCGAGGTCTTGATGCGGGCCTCGTCGCCCGAAAATCGCTCAAAATCCGTGAGCTTCACCAACGGACGCTCGAGCCCGGGGGAGCTCACCTCGAGATGGTATTCACCCTCGACAATTGTATCATCTTCATCGAGGATGGCCGAGAGGGCGCGGCTCAAATCGGCGCAATCGTCCACGTTCACGCCTGAGCCTGGCTTCCCATCGCTGCGCTCTTTATCGACGATGATGCGCAGGGTCGCCCTCCCACGTTGTGTAAGAAAACGCACCTGCACGATCTCGAGGCCGAGGCGATCGGCGATCGGTAGGCTGAGCTCCTCGATGAGTTGCTCTATTTTCTCAGCTTTCGACATGTTTTGGAGAACGTAGGGACGCGCAGATAATAAAAAAGGGCAGGCCGACTTAGGCCTACCCTCCGTCACGTGGGTTACCTATGTATTGATGGCCGTTTACCATATTGACGCTTCTACGGCAAGGGGGCGATTGGGACGTGGACGCGGGCTCGGGCTCTCAAAAGGGAGAGCTTTCAACAGACCCCTCAGCGATCACGCCGGGGCTCGCGCCATCGACTCGAGCGCCTCGACGTGGACAAGACAATAATGCTCAAGCAGCTCGAGCGCCGCTTGAAGCTCACTCGCGTCCAGATCCTGAAGAGGATGATCGACGGCGAGGATGACGTCGAGATCGTCGTCGATGCAGAAACGCGCCATGAGGATTTGGTGGTTGAGCTGGAGGAGGCGCTCATAGAGGGCCGAAGCGCGGCGAGGTTCGCGCGGCACCTTCGCGACGGGGACGATGGCAGCGGAGACATATCCGGCGGGGTCAATGCGGACGAGGATCCCGCGCTCACCTGCCGCGGGGCATTCGAGCCGAAAGAGATCGTGGCTAATGACGACCAGCTCCCAGCCGAGGCGTCCGACCACCTCCTTGATGAGTCTCTCCGCTTCCATGCGTTTCGTTCCGAGGCGCAGACTATCACGAAGCGCGGCTAAACGAGTCCCCCAAAATCTCGGATTCCTCTTTCAATCGCCATTTAGGGTGTCGGAATCAACTCCCGCCTATGATAGGTTGACACTTCACCGGGCGAAGTACGTGGCCCGGTCTGGAGGCAAATGATGCAGATTCGATCCTATCTCCTCGCCGGCGCCGCGCTCTTTGCGCTGAGCGCCTGCGGAACCGTTGACCACGAGGCGGCGTGGGAGTCGTCCGGCGCGCGGGAAGCTCGCGCCGAGGCGCATGAGGGAGAGCGCGAGACCCTCCTGCGTAAGGCCGAGCAAGCGTGGGCTGAGCGCGACGATGCGGAGAAAACCCTTGAAGCCATCCGCGCCTACCGCGATGCCGTCGAAATCGATCCCAATGATGTGGATACGCTCGTGAAGCTCGCGCACGCCGAATACTACTACGCGGACTGCCACCTGAGCTTCGACGAGGAAGACGAAGAAGCCTACAAACAGATGCTCCAGAGCTCGACGAAGTCCGCCGAATACGCGCTGATGGCGCTTTCGTCGGAGTTCGCCAACCGCATGCGCAATGGATGGCGCATCGAAGAAGCCGTGACGGTCCTCGACAAGACGGCGGTGCCCGCGCTTTATTGGCGCTCCTCCGCGCTCGGCAAATGGGCGACGGCAGAGGGCTTCGCGACGCTTCTCTCCTACAAAGACGAAGTCAAGGCCATCATGGAGCGCTGCCTCGAGCTTGATCGTACGTTCTACTACTACGGTCCCGATCGTTATTTCGGCGTCTTCTACGGTCGCGCGCCCGCGATGAGCGGCGGGGACCTCAACAAATCGCGTCAGCACTTCAACCTTTCGCTCGAGAAGGAGCCGAACTACTTCGCGACGCGCGTCCTGATGGCCGACGATTATGCGGTGAAGGCGCAGGATAAGGCGCTCTATCGCGAGCTCCTCGAGGCCGTGATTCACGGCGATCCCGAGTCGCTCCCCGAGGCCGCCCCCGAAAACCGCTGCGAGCAGCGCAAAGCCAAGATCCTCCTTGAGCAGATTGAAGATCGCTTCGAGTGAGACGTCGAATCGGAGGGGTGGGCTCGCCGCGCCCAACCGCGAGCCTCATCCCTACCGAGCTGAGAGGATGAAATCATGAGTTCGAAATTACGCTGGAGTCTCTTTTCTTCTTTGGCCGCCGGGGCAATTGCGCTCGCCGTCTTCGGCCTCCCCGACCTTCGCGCACAAGCCGACGATCCGATCCAAATGCGCATCGGAACGATTGCTCCCGAAAACACGCCTTGGGAAAAGCAGCTGAAGGATCTACGCAAATACATCGAGACCGAGACACAAGGTCGCGTCCGCGTGCGCGCCTTTATGGGCGGCTCACTCGGCGGGGAGCGCGCCATTGCGCGAAGGGTGGCACAAGGCACGCTTCAGGCATTCGGCGGTTCGACCGCAGCCCTCGCTGCGATGGTCCCCGAGATGGATCTCTTTGAAGCCCCCTACCTCTTCGATAGCGAGCGCCAGGCCGATAAGGCGCTCGACTCGGACGCTGTGAAGGCCGAGGTGTCGAAGCTCCTCGAGGCGAAGGGAATGAAGTTCGCTCTGTGGGCGGAGAACGGCTACCGCTCTTGGTTCACGCGCGAAAAGCGTGTCCGTACGCCTTCGGATTTCCGCGGCCTCCGGATGCGTTCGCAGGAGTCCGATATCCATCTCGAGATCTATCGTTCGCTCGGCGCCGATCCGGTCCCGCTCGATGTCACCAACGTGATGCAGAGCCTCCAGACCGGCGCCGTCGATGGCTTCGACAACACCCCGCTCTTCGCGTTCGCCACCTCTTGGTATCAAGCGGCCAAGCACATGATCTTGAGCCGCCATTCGTACCAAGCGGGCATCGTGGTGTACTCGAAGCGTTGGTTCGATGGCCTCCCGGCGGACATCCAGCGCGTGCTCCTCTCCGTTCCACAGAGCCTGACGGACGAGGGACGCAAGGGCATCCGAGCGATGGATCCAATCCTCATCCGGAACCTCCAGCAATTCGGCATCGAGGTGCATAAGCCGAGCAACGCCGAGCTCGCGGAGTTCAAAAAGGGCACCGATAAGGTGGCCGATAAGATCGCCAATAAGCTCGGCGCAAGCGGCAAGCGGCTCCTTTCCACCATCAAGTCAAACCGCTAGACGCCCCGTTCCGCGAGACGAGACAAACGCGCGCCCCGACCCATGGAGGCGCGCGTTTTGTTTTTTAAGCGAGCGCAAACCCCGGAGGGCTCGCGGAGAAAAGCTCTTCCGCGCGCCGGCGCGCGGCGGGCGTATCGACATCGATCCAGCGCGTGTTGGGGTCGATCTCCGCGGCGTAAAAGCGGCCCTCCTTGGCGAGCCTCGCGACCCCCTCGGAAAGAGAGACCCCGCCTTCGCCGTCCAGCGCATCGAGCGCGTCAATGAGCCCTGGGACGATTCGAAAAACCCCGGTATCGATGGCGTTGAATTCGCGAAGCTCTTTTCCGATCGCCTGAATCGCACCGTCCTGCACGATGAGTTTCGTCGCGTCTTCGAGGTCAAAACAATCCTCAATCCGCCGATCGACGGCGAGCGCCGCTTCATCGTCCCGAAGACGGACGCGCATCACGCTCTGATAAAGCGAGGGATCGCAGAGGTGATCGGCCATCGTGAGAAGCGTCGGTCCATCGACGAAATCGCGCGCCATGAGCAGGGAATTTCCGTTCGGCAGATCGAAGCGAGGGTTGCGCACGAAACGGATGCGAACGTCGACCCCGTAGCGGTCGAGCGCTTCGACGATCTGAGCGCCCTTGTGGCCGATGACGATCACGCATTCTTCGATGCCGACGGAGACGAGGTTTTCGATGACCTGCAAAAGGAGCGGGCGCCCGCCGACCCGTGTGAGTGCCTTCGGCGGATCTTCGATGCCGATGAGGCGCGATCCAAAGCCGGCAGCGAGGATGATGGCGCGTTGGATCGCTGGCGCTCCTTCTGTTTGCTCCATGGCCCAAGATACGGGCCAAGCCGTCAATGCACTCCCGAAAATCTCGGACTGGGATGATTTCGCTCTCGATGGGGGAGAGCCGAGTCCCCAGTCGCGTAAATGCGAGTACTGAGGGGAGAGAGCGATGGAGAGACCTAGGAAGATTCAAGAAGCGAAGGGGAAGCTGGGCGTGCTCCTCCCGGGCATGGGTGCGGTTGGAGCCACCTTCATCGCGGGGACGCTCCTCGCGCGGCGGGGCCTTGGCTCAACCTTTGGGTCGCTCACGCAGGAAGGCACCATCCGGCTCGGCAAGCGAACCGATCATCGAAGCCCCAAGATCCGCGATGTCATCCCGCTCGCTTCCCTCGAGGATCTCGTCTTCGGGGGATGGGATCTTTTCCCGGACGATCTCTACGAGGTCTCCATCAAAGCCGGAGTGCTGAAGCGTGAAGAGCTCGAGCCCATCGAGGAGGAGCTGCGGGCGATCAAGCCGATGCCGGCCGTCTTCTTTCAGGAATATGTAAAGAACCTCCATAGCGATAATATCAAGCCCGAGCGCTCGAAGCGCGCGCTCGCCGAGGCTGTGAAGGAGGATATCCGGCGCTTCAAAGACGAAAATGATCTCGATCGCGTCGTCGCCATCTGGTGCGGCTCCACCGAAGCGCATCATGAGATCTCGGAGTGTCATCAATCGCTCGCGGCATTTGAGGCTGCACTCGACGCCGACGAGCCCGAGATAAGCCCATCGCAGATTTACGCTTATGCCTGCGTGAGTGAGGGCGTTCCTTATGCGAACGGCGCGCCGAACATGAGCGCGGAGCTCCCCTTCATGCTCGAGCTCGCACGCGAACATCGAACGCCCATCTCGGGCAAGGACTTCAAGACGGGGCAGACCCTCATGAAGACGATCATCGCGCCGGGTCTTCGCGCCCGAGCGATTGGCATCCGCGGATGGTATTCGACCAATATCCTTGGAAACCGGGATGGCGAGGTCCTCGACGATCCCTCCAGTTTCCGCTCGAAGGAGGTCACAAAGCTCGGCGTCCTCGAGACCATCCTCAACCCGCACCTTCATCCGAAGCTCTACGGCGAGATGCATCACCGCGTGCGCATCGATTATTATCCTCCGCGCGGCGACGAAAAAGAGGGGTGGGACAACATCGATATCTTTGGATGGCTCGGCTATCCCATGCAGATTAAGATCAACTTTCTCTGCCGCGACTCGATCCTTGCAGCGCCGCTCGTCTTGGATCTCGCCCTCTTCATGGATCTCGCCCAGCGCGCCGGCATGAGCGGCATCCAAGAATGGCTGAGCTTCTACTATAAGAGCCCGATGACAGCCCCCGGGCTCTACCCGGAAAACGATCTCTTTGTCCAGCTGATGAAGCTCAAGAACATGCTCCGGTGGATGATCGGGGAGGAGCTGATCACCCACCTCGGACACGAATATTACGATTGATCGCGCCCGAGCGGAATCGCTAACCGAGGCGCCCGAGGGATGGACAGTGGGCGCCTGAGGCGGCAAGGTTAGCGCAGCTCGTGTTCCGGCGTAATCTCAGCTTTTTCC